>CAZFUY010000006.1:0-46340 GCA_964522445.1 uncultured Thiotrichaceae bacterium
AAATTAAACTATATCTTAGCCTTTTACTTATCTTACTCGTTACAGGTTGTGCTCATCCAATTATTATGAGTCCTGAGCTTTCGGCCTTGCGCACTGACAATACTACTAAAACAAAAGCAATAGCTGGCTATTACATATCATCTGCGGATAAAACTTCTCAAGTGGAAAGCAAGGGTGGTGGGGGAGATTCTGTTACATATTTCCCCTACAAAGATACTGAAGCTGCATTAAAAACAATATTGTCTAATAAGTTTTCTAAGGTTTACTCACTAAAACAGCAAACTAATGATCCGCTTGTTAAGGCTAAAAATATTAAGTTTATATTTACTCCAAAAATCACAACAGATTCACACTCAAGTTCGGCTCTTACCTGGCCGCCAACTGACTTTACAGTAATATTAACCTGTACCGCATATTCTGAAGATGGAAGAAATGTCTGGCAGAAGTCTGTTACTGGAAAAGGCCATGCAGAATATTCAGAATTTAAAGCGGATCTTTCTTTGTCTGCAAAAAGAGCTTCTCAGGAAGCGTTCAGTTTAATGATGAAAGAGATAATATCTGCCGAAGTATTTAAATAAAATAGAAAATGGATGATTCAAAATGAAAAATATTTTAATTTTAATTATATCGATAGTGATTTCTGGCTGTGCGTCTCTTGTTGCACCTAATTACACCCCATCTACTGATAATGGCAATATATTAAATGATTTGACCAGTAATAAAATTTCAGTGGGCACTTTTACTCAGGCTGGTTCTGAAGTTAATGACTTTTCCATGAGGGGTGGTAATTTAGTATCGCCTTACAACCAGTCATTTTCAGAATATCTGTCCTGGGCACTAATAGAAGAGCTTAAATTTGCTGGAATTTATGATGGTAAATCAAAAATTAGAATCTCAGGTGTATTAATTAACAATCAGGTTGAGGCAGCTATAGGAACAGGAACAGCATCAATAACAGCAAAATTTGTGGTCAGACGAAATAATAAAACTATTTATGACAAACAGGTTCTAGCTAGCCATGAATGGGAATCATCTTTTGCGGGAGCAATTGCCATTCCTGCTGCCCAAAATAATTATCCGATAGTCGTTCAAAAATTACTGAAGAATTTATTTAGTGATGAAGATTTTGTTGCTGCTGTTAGATAGAAGGCAAAACGAATATATAAAATTTTTTATAAATTAGTTTGAATCAGTATTTTTATATACTGCTGTGAATTTATAAAATGTTTTGGTGCTTTGCCCTTAAACACGTTTTTAAAAATAATATGACAACCCTAGTTTATAGCTATTTAATCTATAGAATTTAGAATTTATATGATGAGTACTTAACTTTATTGCCATGTCTTTAAAAATAGGCATGGAAATGTCTAAGCCAATATCTTTGTATCTATATGTGTCTAAGCTATTTAAATTACTTGCAATAAATTCTAATTGTGCAGAAAGATTATGGTTCTGAAGTAATAATCCGCCTTTATAACCTGTGTTTAAACTTATATCGCTTCCGTTAATGGAGTTATATGTTATGCCTGTATTAGCTAGTAAATAAACATATATTCCAGATAAAGAGGCTGCCTTACCTAAACCAATATTAATCTGATCAATGAGCTGGCCTACTGGATCTATAAATAGACGTTTTCTGGCCAACTCGAAATCCCAGGATATTTTTTTTGTATAAAATGTATCTGGTATTATTGAGGTTAATGATAATAATGTAAAATTATTTAAATATGTATCGCCACTATTTTTTTGTATAAGTGAAAAGTCTAATGCTTTAATCTCAGTTCCTTTAAAAAATCCTCCCAGAATATCATCGAAGCTATGATAAGCGCCCCTAAAACTATATTCCAAATAATCTATATTTCCTAGATTAATTAGAGCTATACCAATTCTTGAGCTTGAGTGTGACTCTTCAATTCTTACAGGTGAGATAAAATAATTATAATGTGGTGTTGTTTTTAATGTTTTAATTCGCTTCTTATTAATTTTATTAATAAGATTTAATGCATATTTCTGATTCATTGATCTGGTCTGAATCTTATGAAAAAGTAGATTTGTAGCAGCCTGTAGAATAACTTTATTTCCTTCTGTATTTTCCAATTTATCAAAAGTAATTTTATTATTTGTTAAGTCCTTAATAAGATTGATCTTTTCAGCTGGGAGCTTATTGGTCAATAACTCAAACTGTTCTATTGGAGATGGTAAATAAGAAACTGAAGAAATATAATTTTTTTTATATAAAAATCGTATGGTATCAGATGGTATGGTCATTGTAGTAAAATCTTCTCTGAACTCCAGGTCAGGAGATACTATTGCTAGTAAAGATAGTATCTGATATGAGCAGTTCTCGTCTACAAAATAATAATCTGTATATTTTCCTCGAAGCTCCCATAAGTGTAAAAGAATAAGCTGAGTATCATTTCTGGTTAGCTTTAATTTATATTCCCAGAGCTTTCTGTTCTCAATGTCAGAGTACTTCCAGCTTTTAATATAGTATGGTCTGATTGAAAAAATCCCTTTATAACTTCCTGTCAGACCATTCTTTATATATGAGAAAATATTTTCATTTGGAGGAGTTTTTGCTGAAAAATCAACGGAATAAGACAGGTTATTTTCTCTATCTTTTCTATCAAATCGTAAAAATGTATGACCAAATATTGAAGATGGATTAGATAAATAGGATGACGGGTAAATTATACTTGTGCTATCGGCTGAATATTTATTTAACCATTTATTTAGTGCTGTGCATTCAGAAAAATTATTTGTCAGAGAATGCTTAAGCTTTCTATTTATAAAGTGATATCGTGCAGGATATTTACATTTAAACTGATTGACTCCGGCTATGTCTGTAACTTTTTTAAGCTCGTTGATAGAAGCGGTTAATTCTTTTTCAGGTGAGGTTTTACCTTCTTTTGAAAGAAAGAAATTTAAATCATCTATTTCACTCAACCATTTATTATTATCAGTTTCCTGGTAATGTCCTAAAGCAAGCCATTGTGGGTCTTTATATAGAAATTGGCTTAATGCAATATCCACAATAGTTCTTTTACTAGCATTCGCACTCACAATAGAATTGAATAGTAAAAATAATCCTAAAATGATTAACAAACCAGTTTTGGTCATAGAATGTATTTCCCTATGAATAAGATCAGCTAATAGCGAATAAAGCTTAATTATTATATCATCTATTATCTGTGTGGTTATTTAAGCTTGAATGGATATTTTATAGAACGGTCAATTGGAGACTTAAAATGAAAATATTTATACTTTTAGGGGTTTTATTAACAGTCTTGTCTAGTTGTGCAACAATTGTTGATGGCAAGACTCAATCAGTTACTTTCCAGTCATCACCCGCTGGTGCTGAGGTATTAATTAATGGAACAATTATCGGAATTACGCCTTTTACTGTTACTCTAGACAGGGCTGATGGAACTCAACTAACTGTTCGTAAAGATGGTTATGAGACTGTAAGCATGGAATTAAATACAGCTCTTAATCCTACATTTTGGGGGAATATCATTATTGGTGGAGTATTTGGCTCTACAACTGATGCCGCAAGTGGTGCAAGTCGAGAATATGTTCCGGGTATACATATGATTAACTTGAGAGAGCAGGCTTCCCTTTAACACATTTAGGTTGCCTGATAATGGTTAAGACCTTTTTCCTGGGCTATATATTTCTTTTGCAGGCGTGCTCTATAAATCAACAATTAGATAAACTTAGTGATGCCTCAATTGGTGGTACTAAAAATGTTTATATAGTTGAGGAAGATGTAAGCCTTAAGCTATATATTGTACTGAAATATCCCCATATCGTTGAAGATATTATTTTTGGCGAAGGGCCATATATTAGAACTCTTATTCAACTGGCAAATAGAGATAATAGAAATTACTTGGTTGAACTGAATAAACTTAGAAAAATTTTAAGTTCTAGCAATGGAATTTATGGTTTTTCTGAGGATATTGAAAATAATTATAAAAACAATTAACTATAATATAAAAATATACTAGAAATTTTACCAAAATAAAAAGTTACTTCCTGTTTCTGTATGTTTTCCAGTTAAAGAACAGGAAGATAATGCCTAAGTTTATGAATAGTTGTATCTAGTTAAAGATTAAATTGCTGTTTATAAGATTCTTCCAATGTTTTAGAGCGGTCTTTGTAGTCAATCAGCTCACCTATTTCAATAATCACTTTAAGATTTTTTTTGTTATTTTTTATTGCTTCCATTAAAATGGTATTGGCATTGGTTTTAATAAAAACGGGTAATATCGGCAATCTATTTTTCATGGCTATTATTTGAGAGCCTTCTTTAAACTCAGATAAAGGCGCATCACTTTTATTGCGTGTTCCTTCGGGGAAAACACAAATAGAATATCCCTGTTTAACATTTGTTTTAATATCTTTAAAGAATGAGCTCATCTGTTTTGAGTCTCTATCCAGCAATATAGAGCCAGCATTGCGTGTAAATGTACCAAAGAAAAATGAATTATAAAGTTCTTTTTTTGCAATCCATAAACTATTAACGCCCTTGTTTTTTAGTGCAATCTCGACAATTAAAGGATCTATAATACTTCGGTGATTAGATATAAGAAGATACTGGCCGCCTTGTTCAATCTTATCTGCGCCTTTAACTTCAACGCTAATGTTTAAGCGTGACAATAAAGTTTCAGCATATTTTAGTCGAAACCGGGTAACTTCAATGGCATCGTCTATCTTTTTTAATATAAGACCGTATTTATTGGTCAGAAAGAGTGCGTATAAAGCTATTTTAATCTGATTTAGTGACAAAAATATTCTCCACAATAATATCCAGATATTCTACCAGAATCATGGTGTTTTCTAGAGAATTTTTTTGTATGAATGAGGGTCTGTTGAGATCAAACTCTGTTTATCAGATAATTAATTAATTTTATTAGATCGAATCTATTTGAAATAATGTAAGGGCATTTTTATGGGTAATATCTGCAATATTATTGACTGAAATATTATGAAGTTCAGACAGTGTATTAATAACCTCGATTATAAAATCAGGCTGATTGCGTTGCCCCTGATGACTGGCTCCGCTCTGGTCTGGTGAGTCTGTTTCTACAAGCAGTGAATCTAATGGTATTTGTTGTGCTATTTTTCTGATGCGCGTTGCGTTGTTATAGGTTATGGCTCCGCCAAAGCTAATATAAAACCCCAGGTCTATAAGCTGTTTTGCCTGTTCAAAGCTGCCGGAATAGCTGTGAATCATTCCATCCTGTAAGTTTTTTTTCTTTATTATCTGGATAATCTGTTCGGTTGCTTTGCGTGAATGAATAATAACAGGTAGTTTATTCTCTTTTGCGATATCCAGTTGTGCTTCAAAAAATTCAATTTGTATGTTTTTATTGAGTTCTTTTAAATAGAAATCTAATCCGCACTCGCCTATAGCAATGGGTTTTTCTTTACTTGCCCATTGCTTCAGGTCATCTAAATGTTCAGGTTTATGTTTATTAATAAAATAGGGGTGTAAACCATAAGCTGGGTGTAGTTTATTATATTGACTGCAAACTTCTTGTAGTCGTGGCCAGGTATTTTTTGTTATACCGGGAACAATAATATGTTCTATGCCTGCCTGTTTTGCACTATTAAGAACGTTACTTCGATCACTGTCAAAGTCTTCAAAATCTATATGGCAATGGCTATCAATTATCATAAGCTGTTGTGGTTAAAACTTTTTCTTTGAATAAAAAAGCCAGCACGCTGGCTGGCTTTTTTATTCAAATCAGCAATTTATTTAACGAGCTGTTTTGGACTTTGCAATCATGTCATGAATGATTGGTGTTAAGATAACTTCCATTGCCATACCCATTTTTCCACCGGGAACAACGATAGTGTTGCGGCGAGACATAAATGAATCGTGAATCATATTTAACAGATAGGGGAAATCAATGTTGAATTTTGCCGGATCTTTAAAGCGAATAACAACAAAACTTTCGTCAGGAGTTGGAATGTCACGAGCAATAAAAGGATTAGACGTATCAACAGTTGATACGCGCTGGAAGTTAATATCTGTTTCAGAGAACTGAGATGATATGTAGTTTACATAATCTGGCATACGGCGCAGGATTGTATCTACGATAACCTCAGCTGAATAACCACGTTCTGCATTGTCGCGATGGATTTTTTGAATCCATTCCAGGTTTACTATAGGTACTACACCAATCCCTAAATCAACGTGTTGTGCAACATTGGTATTTTCTGTATTAACAAGACCGTGTAAACCTTCGTAGAACATCAGGTCTGAACCTGTTTCAATGTCTTCCCAGGGTGTGAATTCACCGGGTTTTTTATCAACGCCCAGACGTGTATTATGTTCTTCAGCTTCAGGTTCAGAGTGCAGGTAGTAGCGTTTTTTGCCAGTGCCTGACTTGCTATAACTATCGAAGAGTTCTTCTAGTTTATCGAACAGGTTTGCATTTTCACCAAAATGGCTAAAAAAGCTATTGCCTTCTTTCTCAGCTACGGCCATAGCTTCTTTCATTTCTGCACGGTCATAAGCGTGGAAGCTGTCGCCTTCAACAATAACAGGGCTGATGTTTTCACGTTGGAAGATGTGCTCAAAGGCACGTTTAACAGTAGATGTGCCTGCACCAGAAGAACCGGTAACAGCAACAACAGGATGTTTCTGGGACATAATATTTCCTTAACTCTTTAATTTTAAAGTGGTTTTTCAATTAGAGGCCGTTATAAAGCCGCTAATTATAGAATCTTTTAGTGCTTACTATTAATACTCAGCACAAGTGGTGAGCGTATTTTAGCGATGTTTGCTGATTGTGGCGAGCTTTACAGCAAATTTATTCTCGACGCTCCTGTTTTTATCTCATTAACAGATAAATTATTTGCAATGATAGTGTTGACTGGTTGGGTTCATCATTTCTAAAGCGGCTATTTTATTTAGAAAAGGCATGTCGGTAAAGTTTACGGAACAATTTTATTTTCCTGGTAGATTAATACTTTATTTATCATCCGTTTGGATGAGAGGGTTATTTAGGTAATTGTTTATTAATGAAAATCTACAAAAGGCATAGTTTTTGCGTTCATAGTTGCTGGAAACTTAATAAAAGTGTAAAGGAAAGCAACAAATGAAATACTTGAAATTGGCAACATTAACAACTGCTTTAGTTCTATCAACAAGTGCAAACGCTGCAATTATAAGTGTTGACTGGCAAAATGCCGGAGATAATATGATAACGCAGGATACCGCTAGCGGGTTAGAGTGGCTAGATTTAACGGTTACCTCATTTCGTTCTTATAACGACATTAGTTCTAAGTTAGGTGATGGTCAAGAATTTGATGGCTGGCGATATGCCACAACCACCGAAATAAGTGGTTTTTTTGACGCGTTTGGAGGCGACAGTAATTATTACAATGGCTGGAGCACGCAGAATAATGGACTGTTTGACAAAATTGCTCCGTACTGGGGTGATCTTGTATGTGTGGAGATTGGATGTGTACAACCTGGTGATGGGGCCTCTGCTTTCATCACTTCTGAAGCCGATCCTGTGTATGGTGCTAGCTGGCAGAGATATGGTTATCTATACGATAATGTATATGATTCATTAAGCGCCGCTGAGGACAGGGTTGTTCTGGATTTATCTCAGGTGGCTGTAGACGGTGCAGGTAACTATCAATTTGGGAGTGCGTTGGTTCGCACATCTGTAGTACCTGTTCCAGCGGCTGTCTGGTTATTTGGCTCAGGCCTTATAGGCCTAATCGGCGTAGCCAGGCGTAAAGCTAAAATATAATCCATTTATATATTGAAAGTTATTGTTTAACCCTGCAGCAATGCGGGGTTTTTAATGTGTAGTCTGGGATAATGCAGGAAGCTCAATAATATGTATTGATTAGGTGATTAATGAGAAACTATATTCACAGGTAGCTTCTGCACCCACAACTCAGCAGCGCTTCGGGTTATATCAAGTACATTGTTGGGGAAGAAGCCGGTAAATAGTATCAGTGCAGCCAGTACTAAAATAATGCCTAGCTCTCTGGGCTGTAAATCAATAGAGTCATTAACAATATCGCGTTGGACAGGCCCCAGGAAAATTTGGCGGTAAATGGTGAGGAAATAGCTGGCGCTAATAACTATACCGGCTAATGCAGCAAGGCCTGCTCCGGTATGTGTTTGTAATGAGCTTAACAGGATGAGGTGTTCAGCAATAAAACCATTTGTACCGGGAACGCCCATACTGGCCAGGCCAAATAAAAAGAAAAAAGCAGCGAGCAGAGGCATTGATTTAGCTACACCCCCAAGGCTTATTGAATCAGTAGAGCCAATTCGATGATGCAGGAAGCCCGTTAGCAGGAATATGCCGCCGGTAATAATAGAGAAATTAAGTAACTGAAATAATGCGCCCTGTATGCCCTGAATATTAAATGATGCAATACCCAGCACAACAAGACCTACATGGCTGATGCTGGAGTAGGCTAGCATGCTGCGTAAGTTGGTTTGATTCATGGCGACAATAGCGCCGTAGATAATACCAGTAACGCCCAGGCCGGCTAATAGCCAGTGATAATCTAATGAAGCCTGTGGTGTCAGGGGAACCATAAAACGAATAAAACCATAAGCACCCAGTTTTAAACCCGTCATTATTGCTGCAATAGTAACCGGGCCCTCCATTGCAACGGTGGGTAACCAGGTGTGAAATGGGAAGACAGGGGCTTTGGCACCAAAGCCAATAAGTAATAAAATGAATACTGTGGTTTGAACTTCTATAGGTGTATCAGTGTTTAATAATTCAATGTAATTAAAAGAAAGTTGCCCTGGAATATCTGTGCCCGCATGATTAAAGGCAAGAATCATAAAACCAAAAAGAACAGGAATACCGCCAGCCAACATAAACAGGGTGTATTTAACCGCTGCATATCGGCGGTTCGGACCTACGCCCCAAAGGCTAATCAGGAAGTAAATGGGAATAAGTGTTAGTTCCCAGAATAAAAAGAACAGCATGGTATCTAATGAAGCAAAGATACCCAGTGTTGCGCTTTCGAGAATAAGCATTAAACAAAAATACAGTTGATGCATGCTATGTACGCTTTTCCATGAAGCGATAAAAACACAGGTAAACAATAAAGCCGTTAAGGGTAGAAATAATATTGACAGGCCATCAATGCCAATAAAGTAGTGAATATTCAGTGTAGGAATCCAGGTCATTTTTTCCATAAACTGGAAGCCGGAAACTGAGTTATCAAAAGAGGCTAAAATAATTAAAGAAAGACCTAAAACAACCAGATTTGTTAATAATGCAAGCACGCGAGTTGTTGCCTGGTTTGGTGATAACCAGATTAGAAATGCACCTATGGCAGGTGTAAGAATTAATAAACTTAAGATACCAAAGTCATTCATTAAATTTAATCCAGTTTTAGTTCATATAAATTGCTTAGACTTTCTAAGGAATTCTCAATTAAATCTAGCCAGGGTTCAGAATGAAATCCTGTTGTTAATAAAATAGCCATAACCATTAGAACAATAAGCTTTTCCTGTGTAGAAGCAGGGTTTATTTTGGCTTCTGTTATGCTGGTTGAAACTTTTGGTGATAGAAATGCTCGCTGAAAAGCCCAAAGTAAAAATCCGGCAGCAATAACATTACCTACAGCAGCAGCAACAGTAATAAGTGCGCCAAAACGATGAATTGATGCTTCCAGGATTAAATGGAAAGAATTAAATCCGGGAGTACCCGGCATACCAATAATAGATAAACCCGATACAAAGAAAGTAATGCCAAATAAAGGCAGTTGTTCAAAAAGTCCACCAAGTTTAGCAAGCAGCATGGTTTTTGTTCGCCAGAATATAAAGCCGGTGGTAAATAATAAGCCAGTAGTTGCTAAACCAAAGTTTACAGAAAGTAATACCCCACCCTGAAATGCTTCGTGATTTAAACTAAATAAACCAATAATTAAAATACTGGTATGTGAAACAACGGCAAAAGCCAGTAGGCGACGTAAGTTGACTTGCATGAGTGCCAATAGTGCAGCATAAAAAACACCGGTAACGGCGAAAGCCATAACATACTCATGCCATTGAATAATGGCTTCAGGCAATAATGGAAAAACAAAACGTATCAGAGCATAAATACCTGTTTTTAAACCCAGTAAGAAAAGAGGTGCAGTAGCGACCATGCCATGCTCGGCAGCTATGGGCAGCCAGCCATGCAGTGGGAATAATGGTGTTCTTATTGCAAGCCCATAAAATAATAGAAAAAAGATAATTGACTGGAATGAAGGGTTAGCAGGCGTTTTAAGTAAATCAACTAAATCGAAAGACCATTGGCCTGTAATATCAGAATGGTTCCAGCCAAGCATAACAACACCGGCCAGCAACAATATTAAACCTGTAATCATAAACTGTAGATAACGAGATAGAGCAAGATCTCGATCAGGTGATGTTGCCCAACGCCATAAAATATAACCAACAAGTAATAAATATATAAATGAAGTTAAAACAAACCACAACATATCTATAGTTGTGAACTGCCCCATTAAGCTGGAAACAACAATAAAAGTTAGTGCCAGAAATTTCCTTCTTTTCTCCATGTGAATAACAAAACTATAAAGAATAATAAGCGTGCTAAGTATTGCTGTGAGTAAAATAAATAAAACACTTACGCCATCAACAGCGGCATGATATTGAAAAGGAGAAAATATTATTAGTTTTTCAGCGAACTGCATTGCTGAATTATGTGCGTCGTAGTTTAAATATATTGTAATGCTTAAAAATAATTCTATAAGTGCAGCGCCCACAGAAACTTTGAGTAGTTTTTTATTTTTTCCCATAGACAAAATAATAACTGCGACCAGTAATGGGAAAAATTGCAGGCTGGCTAAAACAGGGTAATCAAAATGTGTTGCCCAATGTATTTCTGTAATTGTCATATTAAATAACTATTTATAAAATATCGTAATTGTCAGAGGAAAAAATTGCCACAGAGACACGGAGGGTTTTATTAAAAAAACACTTCTCTGTGAGTTCTGTGAGTTCTGTGTCTCTGTGACAAGAATGCAAGTTATAGTTTGGTATTGGAGTGAATTGAATAGCTGTCATTATATAATCACTACAAATGTGGCTACGATTAAAATTATTAAATAACGAGGTTGACTAAGTAAAGTTTCAACTTTTAAAACATAAAATCCAAGATGATTTATAAGTTTCATCAGTCCTTCGCCGCCACTTTTAAGAACCAGATGCTCTTCAAACCAGCCAAGAATATTGGCTAACCATTCCATTAAGCTTCCTGCCATACCCTGGCCTTTACCAATTTTACTTTCACCTTCTAATTGATCCAGAGATGAAATGGTGGATGCCTGTGCGGGCAGGCCGGCAAGACGGGTAACTACTTTTTCTTCAAAATTACGTACGTCACGCGATAAATTTTTAACAGGTTTAACAAGGATCCAGTTAATTACATGGTCTAACCAGAAACGTTGTAAGCTGGCGGTATACAACCATTTCCAGTTTTGAATTGATTTAGATGCAGGTCGTGTTGGTCTGTTCATTAAATGCATATGTGCAGGTGCATGTAAGAATTGATATGCGCGCCAAAGTGAATGCAAAACTAAATACCATGCAGCAAGTTCAAATAAACCTAAACCACATAAAGTGAGCATTAAACCAACCTGTGATATAACAGAAAACATTAAAGCACTTTTAACATCGGTTTGTACAAGGCCGCTAAAGAAACCATAAGCCATAGTTAATAAACCAATAACAGCAAGTAGTGGTAGTAAAGCGGCATCCTGCATAAATAAGGGTTCAAGACGAATCACTAAATAAATGCCGGCATGTACCATCAGTGATCCATAAAAAATTGCGCTGGAGGGAGTAGGACCTTCTAGTGCTTTAGTAATCCATGAAGAAAAAGGTAGCAGTGCAGATTTGGCCATGGCTGCAATGAGAAAACTGCTAGCAACCACGCCAACATGCAAGCTTGATATGTCATTATGATTAGTTAATATATCTGTCCATTCCACACCACCAAACCAGATATAAGATAAAGCAATGGCTAAAATAAATGCGGCATCACCTATGCGATTAGTAATAAAGGCCTGGTTGGCATTTGCTGTTGCATCTTCCCTATCATAAGCATAGGCGATTAATAAATAGGAACAAACACCTGCTAATTCCCAGCCAATAAAAACCAGTACCGCATTGCCTGCCATCATAATTAACATCATGGCACCACTGAATAAACTTAGAATCATAAAGAAGCGTTGGTAGCCTGCTTCACGGTGCATGTAATTTACTGAGAACTTAATTGTTAGCAGTGAAATGGTTGCAACCAATGTGGTCATAACAAGGCTTAAATTATCAAGCGTGAAACTAATATAAATTATGTAATCACCACTAACTAACCAGGGAGCGAATTTTAACTGGCCGGGTGCGCCATAAATAACGGCGTAGATATCGACAAGTATAATTAGAAGTAATGAAATAAAAGAAGCCGTAATAGCGGTTTGTGATGTTTGTGCTTCGCCATCTTCACCCCGGTTAAATTTAAAAATATAACCGAATGCAATCCAGCTAGCAGCTAGTATGGGTACTAAAGGGATCATCCAGATGTTGTACAGTAGACTATGCATTAGAGGTTCCCTGCTTTATGAATGCGGGGGGCAGTGGCTGTTGATGACCGTCATACCATTGTGTTGAATTATCAACGACAGGCAAGTCATGTTCGTTGCTATGCCAGGAGATAAACCCCTGTACAGGATCAAATACAGAAATCTTTTCTGAATCAGGATCTTTGGCGCTTAATAATAACCAGCCATTGCCAACTAATTCCTGTAATGCAGGCTGGCGTTTATAAATTTTTGTCAGCACTTCAATTTTTGCTTCAACTAAAACCTGCAAACGCATGGCCTCATGAATTTCGATCATCTGTTTTGGCAGGCCAGTTTTTAAATCACTGCTGGTGCCGTCCATTACAGCAAATAAACCAGTTACGTTATGGGTGATTTTAGAGCCACTGCCATAACCGTCGTTATTAACGGTTGAGAAATAATATTCAAGATTAATGCCGGCACCTACAGGACCTGCATTTAATAAAATATTTTCAATAATATGGCCTTCTTCATCATCCTGTGTTGGGTCATAAGAAATCAGGAAAACTCGTCGATCAAAAAATACACCCTGGCTAATGGAGCGGCGACCAATAAATGCAGCTGCATTAGTTGCATGGCCTAATTCAGGTCGTGCCTGTGAATAATCATAAGAGCGACCAATGATATGTTTAAGTGCTTTTTTGAGACTGGGTTTTTTAGGAGCAGAGGCCAATCGGCGACAACGTTCATGAGCAGATTTTTTAGTAGCAAAAGTTAACCTGGTTTTGAGTTTCTCAAACTCTTCTTTCATATGATCTGGAATTTTGTCTTCATCATACCACTCAATGGTTTCATCACAGGTATTGTGCTCGGCACCTAAAACCCATGTGTCATCAGGAATAACAATGCCACGTTGTTTTAATATTTCACGAATTTCAGGACGGTTGGCAATGGCGGCAAATATACGAGCATTAGGGCCGCCGTGACGACCACTGCATGCGCCACAATCGTAAGCCGCTAAATGTGGGTTGTTCGTGCTCATGGAACCATGGCCCATCATGATCACAAATGGTGCCAGTTGTTTGTTTAAGCCCACGGTGCATAAGAAATTTTTAACACGATCAGCCTGTTCTTCATCGGTATAACCTAATTGATTATTTTCTGGTGTAGCATCAGCGATGGGTTTATCTGTGTTAATTGCTACATGAGTATGAACAGGTGTATCAAAAAGATTGCGTACTGATTCTAAATATTTTCCAGATGCTCTAAAAATAAATGTTTTACTTAATAATGACAGCAATGCAAATGGCGCAAGCAAAGTAATCAGAAAGGGTGTAAATATATTGCGACGTGTTTCCTGATGAATAATATCTTTTATTTTTATGCGCAATGAGCGACGTGACTTACGTGTTTTAGATTGTTGTTGCTGATTATCATTAGCAACTTCTTTTAATAAGTGTACAGGGTCAACAACAACAGGGCAGAGTAATGAAGTTTTTTCATCATCTAACCCCTGCCATTTTATAGCAACACCAAAAAAACCAGCTGCGCCCAGTGTTTCAATATCTGGATTATATTCTTCCAGATGACGGCGTATGCCTTCTTCGCGATCATCCATACAGAAAGTTATTTGTGCTCGTGGACGTTGCCCAGAATTTTTCCAGCGACCACGGTTCTCATTTTTAACAACGGCATTAAATAACTGCTCGCGGTAATGATGTTCATAAGCCTGTAACCAGAGAAAGCCTTGCTTCTCGGCTGATAACTTCTCAAGGCAGCTGAATATATTTTTTATTTGTTCTTCGTTTAGTTTCTCAATGTCATTTGCACATAAAGACATATGCTGCGCTAATCTAAATAATTTCCAGCCATGATTAAAAACTTTATAACCTTTTCTCTGGTCACCCATGCGGCTGTTGCGCCAGCTAAAGATCATGTCAGAAATATGTTTCCATGGCTGGTAATCTGTATGATCGATTAGTGATCTTTGTATCTGGCGTTGAGCCAGTGAAACTAAATATTCTGGCAGGCGAGAATTATATAAAATATAGCGCACATAAAACTCTGAGCGACGGCGGCGGAAATACCAGCGAATGACATCCAGGTTAGCTTCGATTTGCCAAAGCTCACGGCATAGTTTTTGTGCAAATAAACGTTCAAGTACCAGCCTTACTGCCAGATAGTCAATCATATCTACCGGGTATTCAGAATCATCATAGCCTGGATTTAAATGTCGCCACATATATATGCCAGACCAGCCGGGTATTTCTAATGCGAGTTGTTCGAGGTAACTTGTCCAGTGGGATTCAGGAATGCCGAGTTTATTTAATTCATCAATAATAGTGTCTAGTGCATTATCCGGCAGTGAATCAATGGCATCATGCCATTCCAGTATGTTGTCAAAAACCCAGGATAATTCGTCACTGGCACTGGCTCTCCATGCAGCAAAAAAACCTTTATTGCGATCAGCGCTATGCCATGCGGACATGCCCTGATCGAGATAATTAGCCAGGTGTCTTTGTAAGGCAGGGCGAATTTCATCAAGAATATTCTTTCCACTAAGCGTTTCCAGGAGGCCAGTTATTGTTTTGTCATAACCAACGGTTCTTAGTAATTGGCCTAATGTGTTTCTGGACTCTTTATGAACCTGAAGATGAAGTAGTGAAGGTTCGGTTGAATCCTGTGGTTCTTCTTCAGAAAGTTTTGTTAATAATTCTTCTGCCTGTTCAGTGTCCAAGTCAATAAGTTCTTCGGGATGAAAATAAAAATGTTCAAGATCAAGAGTTTTTAAACAACTATCCCAAAGTTCATTAACAGTATCTGCCTCATTTTTATTTGAAGCCTGGAGTAATTTTTTTTGTGCATCAGAGCTTACATCAGACTGGAATTTAGTAAGTGCGTGTAGTTCTTCAATATGCCAGTTAAGCTGGCAGCCGGTTACTGATTTTAATGGATTAATTAATGCGCTTCGATAAATATCAGCGTAGGTTAATTTTTGTTGGCATGTTTCAGTAAAAAAATCATCTGCCTGTAAATCTGAATCATTGGCTATAACTTTGTTCAGGTCGTCCTTATTTATACGGTTATGCTTAAAATATTGATGAAACTTTTCTTCTGTTTCGTAACCATAATTTCCGGTTAACTCATGAGCAGCTTTTAAAGCATCGGGAAAATTTAGATGCTGATAACCATGCAATGTGTTGTGATGAACAAAATCTTTTATGGGAGCCTGACACGGTAATATATGATCAAGATGTGCAACGGCATCGAGAATTTTCTGGCGGATATTTTTTTTATTGTTGTCTGTTTCTGTCATAACAATACCTTAAAAACGACCAACAAATAAATTGCTTAATTCGGTTATAGATGCGCTCATCAAATTCAGCAGAGGTGCAGGATAAAAACCAATAAAAATAAATCCAGAAGTGAGTGTTGATGCAAGTAATAGTTCGGCGTTTGTTAAATCCCTGACATCTTTCATTTCACTGGATACAGGGCCTGTAAATAAGCGGCCAATAGTTCGAATACCATAAGCACCACTAATCATTACGCCCAGACTTAAGATAATAACAAACCAGCCCCAGCGTTCAAAACCACCAATAATAGCGTGTAGCTCAGCAATAAATCCTGCAGTACCCGGTAGGCCAATGGCGGCAATAAATGCCAGTGTGGTAAATAAAGCAAAACGTGGTGTGACTTTAACTAAGGAGCAATAATGATCGATATTGCGTGTGTGGGTGCGTTCGTATAATAAACCGATCAACAGAAAGGTAGCACCAGCAACTAAACCATGCGCTACCATTTGTGTAACTGCACCTGTTAAGCCTGTGACATTTAATGTGGCAATGCCGAGCAGAACTACGCCCATGTGGCTAACCGATGAATAAGCAATCATGCTCTTAAGGTCAGATTGTCGCCAGGCGAGCAGGCCGCCATAAATTAAACTAAACATGGCTAAAGTGGCTAATATGGGTTGTAGAGTTACGATGGCATCGGGCAATATGCCAGCAGCACGAATCAAGCCATAAGAGCCCATTTTTAATAAAATGCCGGACAGTAAAATACTGACTGGACTGGGCGCTTCTACATGCGCTAAAGGTAACCAGCCGTGAAGGGGAAAGATAGGCATCTTTACGCCAAAACCAATAAGTAGTCCCAGAAATATATATAACTGAGTGTCTTCAGGTAAAGCGCGTGCGCTGGCCATCATGTGCTGCATGGAAAAAGAATGCTCTGGCGTGGCATCAAATAATATTAACAGGCTCAGCAGCATAAAGACTGAGCCACCCATGGTATAGAGCACAAAGTTTAAAGCGGCAGTATGTCGGTTTTTTCCACCCCAGCCATCAATCAGGAAGAATAACGGAATAAGTGTTAGTTCCCAGAATACATAAAATAGAGACCAGTCCTGAGCCATAAATACACCTAATATGGCGGACTCCAGAAGTAGCATTAGCAGGTAATACGCTTTTAAACGTTCTTTAATATTGGTGGAAGCCATGATGGCTACCAGACAAAGTAGCGTCGTTAATAAAATCATTGGCAATGAAATGCCATCTATAGCGAGAGAATAGGATGTTCCCAGTCGAGGATTCCAGGCTGTTTGCTCAACAAATTGCATTGCGCTAGATGAAGAATCAAAGCCCATTAACAGAGACCACGATTGCAGCAGGGCAACTACAGCAGAAAATATAGCCAGATAGCGAATAAGCTGGTATTGCCTGCTGGGAAGTATGGCAATAATTGCAGCTCCCGCTACGGGTAGTAATATTAAATATGTAAGCTCATGCATTCGTATAAACAATTAGTATATTTAAAGTATCCCTGGTAAGCATTATGGGCAGGCAAAGTATACCCTGAGTGCTTTGTACAAAAGAAAATTATTTTAATAACCAGCAGTACTCGCTTAAAAAAATAAAAAAGCCCAGATTAAACTGGGCTTTTTTGATGAAAAATAACAAATTATTTTTTATTTAAAATAAGTGAGCATTAATCCAGAAGTGAGTCATTATGCTTGCTGCATAACCCAATGCTATTACAGGCGCCCATTTTAGGTGGCCAAAAAATGTGTACTGGCCGCGAGCCTGCCCCATTAAAGCAACACCGGCTGCTGAGCCAATAGATAATAATGAGCCGCCGACACCTGCGGTTAATGTAACTAATAACCACTGGCCTGTAGACATTTCTGGTTGCATGGTTAATACAGCAAACATCACCGGGATGTTATCAACGATGGCTGATAGTATTCCAATTGCAATATTGGCGTTGGTTGCGCCCCACTGGTTATACATCACTTCGGACGCTAAGCCCAGATAACCTAAAAATCCAAGGCCACCTACGCTGAGAACGACACCGTAGAAGAAAAACAGCGTGTCCCATTCGGCGCGAGATACTTTGCTGAAAACGTCAAAAGGAACTATGTCACCCATTTTACCGCTATTTTCAATATCGGCTTTTGTTAAGCCTGCACATTTGTAACTGGTTTTTTTCAGATAGAAGCCAAAGAACTGTAAATAACCCAGTCCAGTTAACATGCCAATTACGGGAGGTAAGCCGAGGAAGTTATGGAACATAACGGCGGTTGTGATGGTGAGTAAAAACAGAATAATAATGCGCTTAGCGCCACGCTTCATGCTAATAGATTCGCCTGTTGCTTCTGGTTGTTCTGAGGGTACAGCGAAATGCATAATAGCAGCAGGTACAACAAAGTTAACAACAGATGGAACAAACAGTGCAAAGAAACCCCAGAAATCAATCACACCTTTTTGCCAGACCATCAGAGTTGTAATGTCACCAAATGGGCTGAATGCACCACCGGCATTTGCGCCAACAACAATATTGATGCAGGACAGCATAATAAATTTAGTATTGGTGCCGCCTACGGCTAAAACCACGGCACACATTAATAATGCTGTGGTTAGATTATCTGCAATAGGAGAAATAAAGAAAGCTAGAGTGCCTGTTAACCAGAATAGCTGGCGAAAGCCAAACCCTTTTTTAATCAGTACAGAGCGTAGCGCATCAAAGACCAGACGTTCTTCCATGGAGTTAATGTAAGTCATGGCGACCAGCAGGAATAACATCAGTTCAGCATATTCCAGCAGGTTATGGCGAACGGCATGTTCTGCCATTTCAGGCATACCATGGCTCATATAAACTGCACCGATCATTGCCCAGATGATACCTGCGGCAATAATAACGGGCTTGGATTTTCGTAGATGGGTGAATTCTTCAGCCATTACAAAGAAATAAGCCACTGCAAAAATGCCAATAGATATAAAGCCAATGCTGCTGTTTGTCAGATCAAGGCGCTCATGCGCTGTTTCTGCCATAGCCTGAAGAGGTAATAATAATGTTGTTAAAAATAAAACAACAATTCTTCTGTTTAATAAATAATTAATCATCTTGTTTCCTAGAAAATCAGGTTCATCATCACGACCATTACAACGATAAACAGTATAGTCATAATGCCACCGGCTTTCATAAAGTCAGGTACACGGTAACCACCAGGCCCCATTGTTAATGCGTTAACCTGATGTGTTGGAATGATAAATGAATTAGATGTTGCAATAGCAACGGTTAATGCAAATACAGCAGGATCTGCACCAATACTAATTGCAATATTAACAGCAAGAGGCACCAGTAATACAGTCGCGCCGACATTAGACATAACCAGTGTGAAGAAAGTAGATAATATGACTATAGCAGTCTGTATGCCCCAGATTGGCATATCACCTAAAACATTAAGCGTCTGTTCTGCTATCCATTTTGCTGTACCTGATGTTTCAACTGCCAGTCCCAGAGGAATTAAACTGGCTAACAGGAAAACAGTCTTCCATGATACCGCTTCATAGGCTTCTTCTATCTTAAGTACGCCAGACAGGATCATGCCAATTGCGCCAGTGAGCAATGCAATGGATAAACGCAGATCTGTAAATAAAACCATGCACAGCGCAATAGTAAAGAATAACCCAGCAAAGCCAACTTTGTTTGGGCGTGATTCTTCGTGTGGAAATTCTGTAGTGACGACAACAAAATTGCGGTCTTTTTCTAATCGAGCCAGCGCATCCCATGGTGTGTGTACAACTAATGTATCACCCGCCTGCAATGGCATATCACGAATGCCGTCGCCGCCCTGTATGGTTTCTCCATTGCGATGTAAGGCAACAAGAGCAACACCATAAGTTTTACGCAGCCATACATCACGTGCAGATTTGCCAATTAACTGTGAGCCAGGTGGAATAACGACTTCACCAATGCCGGCTTTGGTTGAGGCCAGAGATTCTGAGAAAGATTTTAAATCGCTGCGGGGAACAAGCTCATATTCTTTAACAAATACATCAAAGTTTGTTTGTGTACAAAGTACACCCAGAACAGCATGTGCTTCAATGGCTGTATCACGTGCAACACCACCAGGGCCAATACGTAAATCATTTTTACCACGTAACATAGCGATAATACGAATACGTGAATCCTGTTCAATATCATTTAGTAACTTACCCACAAGAGGGCTGTTAATTGGAACAACTACTTCGTACAGTGTGTAATTTAAACCATAAATGCCCTGGAAATAATCCATAGTGCTGGCTGCCTTTGCACCCTTGTCTCCTGCTGCTTTAGGCAGTACAAAACGACCTGCGAGTACAAAATAAATAATACCCGTAGCCAGTAGTGCCAGGCCCACAGGGGTTACAGAAAATAAAGACCAGGTTTGCATTTGCTGGTCAGCGGGCAATGCATGGTTTGACGTTAATATAAGGTCATTCAACAAAATGAGTGGTGATGAACCCACCATGGTGACAGTACCGCCAAGGATGGCACAGAAACCCATTGGCATAAGCAGGCGAGACATAGGTAAGCCAGAGCGAGCAGAAATACGACTGACCACAGGAATGAAAAGTGCGGCAGCACCCACGTTTTGCATAAATGAAGAAATAAAGCCAACCGTGCTTGAAACAATAGGAATAATACGGCCTTCTGTTTTGCCGCCTACTTTGAGGATGAATGCTGCAACCTTGGTCATAACGCCGGTTTTATCGAGACCTGCACCAATAATCATGACCGCAATAATAGACATTACCGCATTACTGGAGAAGCCATCAAATAAGTGCTCAGTGGGAACCAGTCCTTTCTCAAGCCCCATAATGGGAGCAAATAATGAAGATAGACCCAGTAGTACCATAATAGTAATAGCGGCCTCATCTACACCCACAACTTCAAAGGCAAATAGAAAAATAGTTAGAAATAATAGAGCAGTTACCCAGGCTATTTGTATGCTGGGAACAACAAATGTCATGCCGATTGCTGCAAGAGCAAAAATACCGCCTGCGATTATTTTTTTGAGATTGGGACTCTCTTTCTGTTCCATAACTTATTCCTCTGATTTGTCTGCTGTTAAAGCAGAGCCATGATGTGATTTATGTTGGCCTGATTGCAGTGACTGTTTATAGTTGCTCATTTTTAGGTGCTTCAGCTTATCTGACATGCACAAATGTTCTGCTGCATTCTCATTGGCAAATGCTGATAGCATGCGCTTAATATCACGACCAATATTTTTCACTTAAATCACCTTAAGGTTTTTAAAACAATAATTCGCCGATCAGCCTGTTAATTACAGGACAAGTTGATGCGTGAACACTATATCTGTGTTGTAAAGCAAGATACCGAATATTCCGAAAAGGAAACACATTGCGTGTAGATATATGTATTTGCTTTGGATGTGACAGGGCAATCGTCTTTAAGGCGCGCTATACTGAGGGATTAGCCGTTGCTATTCAAATGAATTAAAAGGCTGTAATATTCCTATATGGAATATATAAACTTACCTGACCTAAAAGGTCTGGCAACATTAAAAGCCGTGGTTGAAATGGGTGGAGTTGATGAGGCGGGTCGTGCCCTGAATGTGGGGCAGCCTGCCATAACTAAGCGATTACGTACTTTGGATAGTTGTTATGGCGTGACTTTGATGCAGCGTCAGGGAAGGCGGCTTGAGCTGACAGCGGCAGGTGAAAAAGTCTATAACTATGCCAGACTGGTGCTTAACCATCAGATTTCATTGCTGGATGATCTGGCATCTTTAAAAATTGGCCAGAATCATTTGCGTCTTGAAGTTACTTTTGCGATAGGCGAACACCTTTTGCCTGATCTTCTGTTTTCTTTTGCTGATGCTTATCCCGAATACCGAATTGAAAGCCGAATGGGCTATACACGGCGTATTCAAACACGTCTGGCCACAGGTTATGCTGATCTGGCACTACTGGAGCAGGCACCTGATCATCCTGAAATTCTGGTGCAAAAATGGCTTGATGATGAGTTAGTGCTGGTTTGTGGCTCAAGTCATCCCTTTTATGGAAAGGAGCTGATTCCTGTTAGTGATATTGAAAGGCTACAGTATGTATTAAGGGAGCCTAAGTCATCAATGCGCATTATTCTGGATAAGGCATTAGAAGATATAGGTATTTATCAGATTCCTATTTCGATGGAAGTAGGGTCAACAGATACTATTGTGGAAATGCTTGAGCGTGGAAAGCATGTTAGTTTTTTGCCTCGATTTGCAGTACAGGAAGCACTGGAAGAAGGCGATCTTTTTCATATTAAAATACGCGGCCTGCGAATAAAGCGAACGCTGTGGATTGCTCGTACTCGTTCAAATGTGAACAATGTTGTGGTGGAAGCGTTTATTCAGCAATTGCGTAAGAAAGGTTAAAAATAAAAAGACTTGATGTAAAGATGCGAAGGTGCAAAGAAAAACATGGCATTAAGATACTGCACCATAGGTGCAGCAACTAAAAGCTTTGCGCCTTCGCGTTATAGTTTTTGAAAGAGGAATACTAAAATAAAGAAGCATTAATCCACATATGTGCCCAGATACTGGCGGCATAACCTAGCCCAATAACGGGTGACCATTTAAGATGACCAAAAAAAGTATACTTGCCTCGAGCCTGCCCCATGAGTGCAACACCTGCTGCTGAGCCAATAGATAGTAATGAGCCACCAACACCTGCGGTGAGTGTTGCCAGCAACCATTGGCCCATGGACATATCAGGCATCATGGATAAAACGGCAAACATAACAGGAATATTATCTACAACAGCGGATAACAGGCCAACAGTGATATTGGCATTAGTTGGCCCCCAGTCAATATACATAAGCTCGGATGCCATGCCTAAATAGCCAATAAAGCCCAGCCCGCCGACACAAAGCACTACACCATAAAAAAACAGTAATGTATCCCACTCGGCTCGGGCAATTTTATTAAATACATCAAAGGCAACAGGTGTGCCCATCTGCCCTTCGTGTTCTTTATCATCTGTCTTTCCATGGTGATCAATGTGTGCTGTTTTTTTCAGGAAATAGCCAAAGAACTGTAAATATGATAGTCCGGTTAGCATGCCAATGACGGGTGGCAAATACAGAAAGTTATGGAAGCTAACAGCAGTTACTATAGTCATAAGGAATAAAAAGATGATGCGCTTGGCACCGCGTTTCATTTCTACAATTTCACTATCGGCTGCAGGGTTTTCATTGGGCACAGCAAAAGACATTATGGCTGCGGGCACTAGCCAGTTGACCAGTGACGGAATAAATAGCGCAAAGAAAGCCCAGAAATCTACCATGCCCTGAGCTGTTTCTACACCTTTTTGCCAGACCATCAATGTGGTGATATCTCCAAATGGGCTGAATGCACCGCCCGCATTAGCGGCGACAACGATATTGATGCAGGAGAGCATTATAAATTTATTATTGCTGCCCCCAACGGCCATAACAACAGCGCACATTAAAAGTGCTGTGGTTAGATTATCTGCTATGGGTGATATGAAAAATGCAAGAACGCCAGTGATCCAGAAAAGTTGTTTAAAGCTAAAGCCTTTTTTTACCAGCCATGAGCGAAGTGTCTCAAAAACACCGCGTTCATCCATCGCATTAATGTAGGTCATGGCCACCAGCAGGAACAACATTAACTCGGCATATTCCAGCAAGTTGTGCCGCAGTGCCTGTTCGGCTTCATGATTCATGCCGTTATTGACATAAACATAGCCAATCATTGCCCAGATAATGCCAGCAGCCAGGATAACGGGTTTGGATTTTCTCAAATGGGTAAACTCTTCTGCCATAACAAATGCGTAAGCCAGGGCAAAAATAACTAAGGCAGAATAACCTACTGTATGACTGGTTAAATCAAGTAGATGGCTGCTATTTTCAGAAGCGATGGCGAGTTGTGGGGAAAAAGCTAACATCAGAGCAATTAAAGAAATAATTTTATTTATGCAATCAGGTATTTTATTCATTGTTTTTTGATATTGCAATTGGTTGATTAGGCTGAGTATAGCTGGATTTATATCAATAATAAGAGAGCTTTGCATGAAAGAAAATTATTTTAATAATTACAGGTGTTATTGTTATTACTGCATGCTTCTAGTTGGAGTCCCACATTACTTTCTGGCTTAAAGTCACTGAATACCAACTTAAAAGTATACTGAGATGATGAAAAAAATGTCTTGTGAAGGTTATCAATAATATACAAAAGTAAAAAACAGGTGCTATGTATAAAAGGCATCTGTTATGGTCTTTATTTATGGGCCGCATGATTAATCCAGTATTATTGTTGTGTTTGATCAAAGTGATCTGTAATTTATATGTGTTAAATTATCAGCAGCTAAAAAATTAAATTCTTAAGAGTGTTCCATGAATACTAATAATTCTAATATCTGGCATAAAATATTCCCTTTTCTTGTATGGGTTCCACTACTTAAAGATTCATCTATATTACGAGCAGATATGATTGCGGGCTTAACCGTTGCGCTGGTTTTAATTCCTCAGTCCATGGCGTATGCACAATTAGCTGGTTTGCCTGCTTATTTTGGATTGTATATTTCATTTATGCCTGTTTTGGTAGCGGCGCTTTGGGGATCTTCCAGGCAATTAGCGACAGGGCCTGTAGCTGTTGTGTCTTTGATGAGTGCAACTGCAATAGCTGCAATTGTTGGTGGTACTGCTGCTGATAATCCGGGTACAGAAATGGCAAGTCAGTATATTTTACTGATTATGTTCCTAACATTAATTGTTGGCTGCTTTCAATTTTTATTAGGTTTTTTTAAACTTGGTGTTATTGTTAATTTCTTATCACATCCGGTTATAGTTGGTTTTACAAATGCGGCGGCTATGGTAATCGGTTTATCACAGTTATCAAAAATTTTTGGTGTTTCTATGCCAGGCCAGCCTGCTGATCATTTTCTGACACGTATCGTGGGTGTATTACAACAGTTGGGTGATACTCATATTCCTTCACTTATTATGGGGTTGAGTGCATTTACTATTATGTTTTTAATGAAAAAATATACACCAAAAATCCCCGGTGTTTTAGTTGCAGTTATGGGTACAACTATCATAAGTTATATCATTAGTTTTGAAGAAATGGGTGGTGCAGTTGTGGGAGAAATCCCAAAGGGATTACCTGATTTTATTATTCCAACAATTAATCCAGAAGTGTTTGTGCAGTTATTGCCAAGTGCAATTCTTATAGCAATAGTTGGTTTTATGGAAGCAATTTCAATTGCAAAAGCCATGGCAGCAAAAACAAAAGACCATGTTGATCCAAACCAGGAATTAATTGGGCAGGGGCTTGGTAATATCACAGGTTGTTTCTTTCAGTCTTATCCTGCCAGTGGTTCATTTTCTCGTTCAGCAGTTAATCTTGATGCGGGTGCAAAAACAGGTTTTTCATCGGTAGTTACAGCCGCTGTTGTTGTTATCACATTATTGTTCTTAACGCCTTTATTATACAACTTACCCAAACCTGTATTGGCAGCCGTTATTATGATGGCTGTTATTGGTCTGATTAATTTCAGTGCAATAAAACATGCATGGCGTGCAAATAAACATGATGGCATTGCGTCGATTGCGACCTTTGTCTGCACTTTAGGTTTTGCTCCCCACCTTGATAAAGGCATTGAAATTGGCGCAGGGCTGGCAATAGGTTTTTATCTATACCGTACAATGAAGCCTCGCCTGGCTATGTTGGGGCGTTATCCTGATGGTACATTACGTGACTTACAGGTTAATCCTAATTTGGCAAGAGATGAAGAAATTATTGTTTTGCGTTTTGATGGCTCATTATATTTTGCAAACGTATCATATTTTGAAGATAGTATTCTTGCCGCGATCAGTGAAAATAAAAATGCTAAATTTGTTTTGGTGGTGGGTGATGGTATTAATCAGCTGGATGCATCAGGAGAGGAAGTTATCCATCATCTAATTGAACGATTAAAAGATAATGGTACAGTTTTAGTATTTAGTGGTCTTAAAAAACAGATTCTGGATGTTATGCGTAAAACGCATTTATTTGAAGTTTTGGGTGGTGAAGAAAATACCTTTGCAACTGAAAATATGGCTTTGATAAATATATATAAGCGTCTTGGTCGAGAAGGTGAGGATGCTGTGTTATTGCCTCAGCCTGCTTAAGAGCAAAGATATTAGTCTGCAAATAAACGCAATAAAAGAAAAAAATAATATGGTGTAGTGCGCCGTAGGCGCACAAACAAAAAATTTTCGTTTATTGTCCCAGGGCGCTAGTTAAAACTATGCATTTTTAATGCAAGACTTTAGTGTTTTTATGTCATCCCTCGACTGCGCTCGGGATGACTATAATATATAGTGTCTTAGAATTTAAGATTTTTTTTGACACTAGCAGAATGATTTTCAATCGTTATTAAAGCAACCTATAGACTTTCAGTCCATAGTCATGGAGTCTCGTTTATTTGTGGACTCAATCTTTTTAAAAACCATATCCCAAACCCCATGTCCCAGTTTCTGTCCCCGTATTTCAAATTTTGTTGTGGGTCTTGCCAATGGTTTTGGAACAAACTTATTGTCTTCGGACAAATTTTTAAAATTGTTATTTCTATTTAAAACTTCTAGCATGTGCCCAGCATAATTTTCCCAGTCGGTTGCTAAATGAAAAATGCCGTCAGGTTTTAATTTTTCTGCAATAAGATTAGCAAAGCCATCCTGCACAATTCTGCGTTTATGATGTTTCTTTTTATGCCATGGATCTGGAAAAAATAATTGCACACGGTCAAGAGTATTGTCTTCAATTTGATTGTTTAGAACATCAATAGCATCATAGGAAATAATGCGTAAATTAGTGTTGCCGGATGTTTCTATTAGATGCAGTAAATGACCTACACCGGGTCGATGAACTTCGATGCCAATAAAATCTTTTTCAGATGAAGCTTCGGCCATTTGCCATAAAGAATCGCCATTGCCAAAACCAATCTCTAAAATTTTTTCAGCAGTGCGGCCAAATATTTTATCTAAATTGAGTTGATGTTCAGAATAATCTATTCCAAATTTCGGCCATAAATTGTCAAGCGCATATTGTTGACCTTTAGTTAAGCGGCCTTCACGTTTGATAAAACTCTTTATAGTTCTGATGTGTTTTGGGTTCATGTTAAAAATCTTGACGCAAAGACGCAAAGAATATTTTATTTATATAAAGTCTTCGTGTCTTTGCGTCAAATAATTTTAAAAGAAAGTACCATCAATAGGTGAAGAGGCAGAAGCAAAACGTTTACGAGGCATACGACCCGCCAGATATGCTTCACGACCAGCTTCAACGGCTTTCTTCATTGCTGAAGCCATTAACACGGGTTTTTGTGCGGCCGCAATTGCGGTATTCATTAGTATACCGTCACAACCTAATTCCATTGCAATTGCTGCATCAGATGCAGTGCCTACACCGGCATCCACAAGAATGGGTACATTGGCATTTTCAACAATAGTAAGAATGTTGTAAGGGTTGCGAATGCCTAACCCCGATCCAATAGGTGCAGCTAAAGGCATAACAGCTACACACCCTAGCTCTTCAAGACGTTTGGCAATTAGAGGGTCATCATTGGTGTAAACCATTACTTTGAAGCCGTCTTTAACTAAAGTATCTGCTGCTTCTAATGTGGCGGTGATATCTGGGAATAATGTTTTCTTATCGCCAAGTACTTCAAGCTTAACTAAATCGTGACCATCCAGTAATTCACGTGCCATATGGCATGTGCGTATAGCATCTTTGGCAGTAAAGCAGCCTGCCGTGTTCGGTAGAATAGTATATTTTTCTGGTGGTAGTACATCCAGTAAATTGGGTTCATCTGGATTCTGGCCAATATTGGTGCGCCGTATTGCAACAGTAACAATTTCAGCGCCACTGGCTTCAGTTGCGTCTTTGGTTTCCTGAAGGTCTTTGTATTTACCTGAACCTGTTAGCAGGCGCGAGTTGTAGGTTTTATCTGCAATGATGAGTTGGTCATTTTTCATGGTGTTTTCTTTGTCTTGTTGGTAATTTAAAGTGTGAAGCAAATACCTTTTTCTGGTATTTGGCACTTGGGTCACCCCCGCCGATAGCGTGAACAATTTCTATATTGTCGCCGTCTTTTATTCGATAATTTGCATGTTCACTTTTGGGAATAATTTCCTGATTAACTTCTACCGCCAGACGTTTGCCATTCAATTCCAGTTGCTCAATTAACTGATTTAGACGGAGGTTATCATTTATATTCTTTTCTTTGCCATTGATTGAAATGTACATAGATAGCGAGGCTTAAATTTAAAAAATGGCATTGTACATGATTTAAAACCCTATATTGTGACGCATTTTTTCAATTCTTGTGCTATACCTTGTCTTAATGTGGCACAAAATGCTATTTGAGTCTAAAAATCATTATATTACCGTGATTTAGCATCTATATATAACAATTATTCTAGAATAAATACGTAACAAGTGGGAGGATCAGAGGTGGTCATGCCGAGGTTTTCAGCGTTAATTATTACAATTATTGGGTTAATCTGTTTTAGCATTTCAGCACAGGCTGGAATGAACCCATTTAAAAAAACTAAAAATTATAAATTTGAGAATGATATCAACTGGTATTCCAAAGATGCTGCTGCGGTTAAATCAGGTAGCGTTAAAGATGGTTCAAACACTCTTTATTATCACCTGAATATTACTAAAGATCGTTTAAGGCTTCGCCTGGGTAAAAATGACCCTGGTGGGGAGTTAGAAAATACCCGAAATCTGGATAAACTGGCAATAGTTGATGTGCTTGTGGATGGCAGGCGTTTTAGCCTGTTTGATAAATGCCTGAGTAATCAGGATCGCCCAGGTAAAAAATTAAAACTGGGTGCTGTGGTTGTTAATGATGCCTGTGTAAATGCGGGTGGTGGTGATTTTACTATGATTTTGGATAAGGCGGGTCGGGATCAGTTAAAAGCAGCACAAAAGATTGAGTTTATAATTACCCCTTATAATAGACCTGTAAAGCTGGCTTATACCATGGCTGGTTTTGCCGCTATTATGAGTGAGATTGATAAACCTGCACCACCTCCTGTAGTAAAAAAAGTAGTACCCAGGGTTGTTGTCAAATCTAAGCCAAAACCTAAGCCTAAGCCTAAAGCCAGGCCTAAACCTAAAAAAATTGTAAAAATGTGTTTTGCTGATGCGCCAGCTGATTTCACATCAGCGGTTAAGTCTGTAGCTTATCCCTGTAATAATAAGGTTAAAAAAGAAGCGGCAGAAAAGAAAGTTGCGGCAATAGTAGAAAAAGAAAAACAGAAAATGGTAGCTGAGCTAGAACGGGTTCGTCAGGAAGAAGAGGCTCTAAAAGAGGCCAGCAAAAACAATAAGCGTGAGATAGAGTGGGCCAGGAAACAGACAGAAATGTGGATTAAACGTTGTAACAAGCATTGGAATAAAGGTGTTAGCCCATGTTTTTGTGAGAAATATATAGATCAGGCTCCTCCAGGGGTAACCAATACCTGTGGCGGTTAGCTAATAAAATAGTAAAATACAGGCAATATGAACGGCGGCTAAACCGCCGTTCTTTTTTTTGCTTAAGAAAATATAGAAAATTATCCTATGACAGATTGTATTATTGTTGGCGGTGGCCTGATTGGTATGCTCACTGCAAGAGAGTTACAGCAGGCAGGTGCAGAGGTTCTTATTCTGGAACGTGGCAAATTAGGTGGTGAATCCACCTGGGCGGGTGGAGGCATTCTCTCTCCACTCTATCCCTGGCGATATGATGATGCCGTTAATGCACTAGCAAAGCATAGTCAGCAGATTTACCCAAAAATTGCACAGGAATTACTGGATGAAAGTGGTATCGATCCTGAGTATACGCAAAGTGGTTTGCTGGTGTTAGATAATGAAATTGATGAAGCGACAGGATGGGCGAGACAATGGGGTATGCAATTACATTCATTGCAATCAATAGATGAACTAAGACAATGTGAGCCTGCATTAAATAAAAAGCACCTGTCTGCTCTCTGGATGCCAGATATATCTCAGATGCGCAATCCAAGACTAATCAAAGCCCTGAAGGGTAGTCTGGATTATAGAAAAATCAGCTATGTAGAAAATAGCGAAGTGGTAAAGCTGGATATAAAAAATAGTCAGATTGAGGGTGTTACAACCAGTAAAAAAAGTTATAAGGCAAGCAAAGTGATTGTTGCAGGTGGCGCATGGAGCAATAAAATTATTCAGCAATTTGCCCAGCCTCCTAAAATTAAACCCGTTAAAGGCCAGATGATTTTGTTTAAAGGTGAGCCGGGTTTATTAAAGGCCATGGTGTTATCAAATGGTCGTTATTTAATTCCACGTCAAGATGGTCGTATTCTGGCCGGTAGCACTTTAGAGTATACCGAATTTAAAAAAGAGCTTACACAGAATGCACGGAATGATCTGCGAGCAGCTGCTATTGATCTTATTCCTGAGTTAGAAGGTTTGCCTATAGAACATCATTGGGCAGGATTAAGGCCTGGAAGTGAGCATGGTGTTCCTTATATTTGCGAGCATCCAGATATTGAAGGGCTTTATATTAATAGTGGGCATTATAGAAACGGTGTTGTATTAGGTGTAGCGAGTGCGTATTTACTGGTTGATATTTTTATGAAAAAAATTACGCCTAATGCCGATTATGATTATAGTTTTAATGCCAGACATTAACAGGCTTGCCGTTTATCAGCGATAAGCTACCAGTTCTTAACAATACACAACTATTAGAAAGTATTATTTGTAAACTAAGAGTTATTGTTAAAATTTTATTTAATTGTAACTAATTTCTTGGATTACCGTTTATCAGAGATAAAAATCGTTCCATCTTTGTATAGATGACATTTTAAGTGAAGCAGGCTTTACTATGATTATGAAAAGAATATCAGGATTTACACTTATTGAATTAATGACCATGGTTGCCTTGATAGGTGTCCTTGTAGTTGTTGGTCTGCCATCATTTAAATATCTTACTGAGCCTGCACAAGTGGTCTCAGCTGCACGCGAATTGCATTCGGCTCTACATGTAGCTCGTAGTGAAGCGATTCGGTGGAATACAGTTGCCTGTGTATGTCCAAGCGCTAATGTATCTACAGCAACACCTTCCTGTAGTGGTAATGGGAATTGGGAAACTGGCTGGATTGCTTTTATAGAAACAGGAGCAAACTGTGCTTTTGGTGGTGCGGACAGGCTGGTTAAAAGTTGGGATGGTTCGGATTATGCGTGGGATGGTTCAACAGACAGTGGTGGAATTACTATTCGAAATAACCATGTATCGATTACCTCGCCTAACTTTATTCGTTTTAGTTCAAGAGGCCGGGCATTACAGGTTGGTGGTGGTGCACAACGAGGTATGTTTACTGTTTGTGATGCTCATGACCTACTGGCAGATGCAAATGGTGCTGCCATGTATGCGCGAGGAGTTGATTTGCATACGACAGGTCGTGCTCGTATAACTAAAATTGCTGCAGTGCTTGATGTGGCGAGTTGTCCCAATTAAATGGAATCGATGATGTCTATTAAAATTAAATCAGTTCAACAGGGCTTCTCTTTAATAGAGGTTATGGTGGCATTGTTAATTATTGCAGTGGGTATGTTAGGTGTGGCTGGTATGCAAACAACAGGTATGCAGTCAAGTGGCCTGGCAGCACAACGCCTGTCTGTGATTATGAAAGTCCAGGAAATTGCGGAGAGGATTAGAGTCAATTCTGCATCCATTGATGATTATAATGTTGGTGATACAAGTGATGGTGCTAATAATGCCTGCTTTAATAGCACGACATGTACGCCTACACAGTTAGCCGCTTATGATATTTATTTATGGAAGCAGGATTTAAAAACAGTATTGCCAAATAATGCAAATACAAAGGCTGGTATTGTTGTTGATAATTTAAATCCAGTAACCCAGCCTGCGGTCGTTACTATCGTAATTAGCTGGGATAGTGCAGTGGGTTCTCAATCATATACAACTACTTTTCAGGTCGATTCAACAAATAAAGTGCTGGACTAATTTAAACCAGGTGTAGAACATAATGCAAAAATACATGATGACATATCGCATAAAAAAACAGCAGGGTTTCTCCATTGTTGAGCTAATGGTTGCTATGGTTATTGGTCTGGTTTTAATGAGTGGTGTATTTAGTGTTTTTTTAAACAGTAAAGAAAATCAGGATATTATATTTGATCAGGTTGAACTGATTGATGAGTCACGTGTAGCAATAGAGATATTGGCCTATGATCTGAAAAGAGCGGGGCTCTGGGGGAAGTCTAGCAATGCTAAGCAATTATTTGATAGTGATTCGGGAAAAGCCGCATTAATAAATATTCTTAATCAAATTAATGGTTCAAGTGATTGTGTTAATAGTGCTGGAAATAATGGTGATGCGTTGGGGTTTAATTCTGGCTGGGCACTGGATGCGACAAGGCCTGTATATGGTGTTAGTGAAGGATTTATAGCCGCAAATGGTTTTCCTTATACGGTTTGCATCGGTGGAACTTATCTGAGAGGTGATACTGTAGAAATGCGTTATGCCGGTGAAAAAATAGCAAAAACAAATCTGGATGATAATACAGCGTATATAGTTAGTCAGGGTCAATACAGTGAATTATTTTTTGGCTCTACAGCTCCAGCTCAACCACAGATAGCAATAGATTATGGCTATGGTGTTGATCCTGCCAAAGACCCAGCTGTGACTTACCATAAATATGAAGCTATTTTGTATTATGTAAGTTCGTGGACTGATGCTACTGGAGATGGTGCGCCTTCACTGCGCAGAGTTTCTTTACAGGCAGGTCCAGCCGTTGTTGATGAAGTTGTTTTAACTGGAGTGGAGAATCTACAGATACAATTTGGCCTGGATATATCTAATACCCCTTCAATAGAAACAGTACAAAAATATTCAGATCCAAGTTTGATTTCTAATCCCCAATGGTCTCAGGTGAGATCCGCTCAAATATGGTTAGTGGTTAAAGCCAAGCAATCAAGAACTGATAATGCAGGGCAAGTTTTTAGTATCCCAGCTGTGCCAGGCGGAACCTATCCTGCAACAGCGCCAACAGATGGGTTTAAGCGTTTTATGGCTACAGCAACAACCAAGTTAAGAAATATTGACTTTGTGGAAGGTAAATAAAGTTATGTCACAGAATATAAAAAACCAGTCAGGTGCTGTTTTAGTTGTTTCTCTGGTTTTATTACTGGTGATGACATTAATGGGTATTACCAGTATGAGTGTTACTACCAGTGAATTACAAATTGCGTCTAATCAGCAGGCGCATAACAACAGTTATGAAGCGGCTCTTTCTGTACTGGAAACAACTAAGCGTTCAGATACTGTGGTCTGGAATAATATAGTTAGAGCTAATACGCAGTCTGTTTCAGCAAGTGGTACAGGTTTTACGGGTAGTGCTGTAATTACTTATGAACATTGTATTCGTGGAGCGATAGGCAATAGTTTAACTGTTGAGTCGCAGTCTGGTGATAGTTCAAGTAATTTTGGTCGTGTAGTGCAGGAAATTGTTGCCACCGGTTATGCAATGAGTAATGGCCAGCAAACGGCTACAACAACTATGGTGAATGGTGTTTCGGTGAAAGTTGCTCAGTGCCCATGAGCAGGCATATAAACAAAGTATAGGAATTATGAGGACATGAGAATGTTTAGAAATTATATTTTTTCTGCGATATTAATGGCTACAGGTTTTTTAAGCTGGCCTGTAGCTGCTTCAACTTATGATACAGAGAATATGAAGCTGGTAGTAGAAACACTGGAAATTGACAAGTTAAGAATATCGTTAAATGACAGTCTAAATGGTTATCTTCTTGGTAAACAAAAGAAACGATTAATTATTACGCCAGCAACAGAAGCTTATGAAAATGGTAGAAAAGTGCCATTACTGGAAGCTCGTAAACAGAGGTTCAAACATGCAAATGCCAGTTATGATATTAAAACGGGTAAAGTTGTCAGGATAAGCTGGTGGAATATAAAAATGAAAGTCAGACGCTAAATTCATTAGAAATAAATCCATTAGTTTGAGTGTTTGTTTTGGCAGGTTTAAGAGGAAGAAATATTATGTTTTTTGTATCTAATAAAGTACGCTGTGTTATTACAGGTTTTATAGTGAGTTTACTTGGCCTGTCTCCCTTGATGGCCGATGATACAGAAATTTATGTGGGGTCAAATCTGGGAGTGACCAATGCCGCACCAAATATTCTGTTTTTGGTAGATACTTCTGGAAGTATGCGTAGCCTGGTAACAACTCAGGTTGACTATGATCCTGCCGTAACTTATTCAGGTTGCTTTAGCACCAGCCGAGTCTACTGGAAAACAAATACATCTGATCCAGGTTGTTCTACATCTCGATATTTTAATTTATCAGCGCTTAAGTGTCAGGCTGCTTTAGACCAATTTACTACTACGGGCTTTTTGAATGATTCATTTGCAAGATATGATGGTAGCCCGGGCACATGGGCTGGCCTTGCCACTGGGGGAGCTAATATTCCCGTGGAATGCCGTGCTGATAGTGGGGTGCATGGTGATGGTGGAAGTGGTGTATATGCAGCTAATGAAAGTAATGGAGGTCCATGGTCTACTAACTCAGCTGATGAAATTAACTGGAACTTACAAAATGCCTATACCATATCATCGGGTAACTATGAAAACTGGAAAAGAGCTGGTGTAACTGTTGATATGCAGCGTCTTGAAATTGTAAAAGATTCCATCAAAGACCTGATTAATAGTATCAGTGGTGTAAATATTGGTTTGATGCAGTTTGATTACTGGGAAGGTGGTTCAGTTACTCTTCCAGTAAGGCCTTTAACTACCACAACAAAAGATGAATTTCTTTATGAGTTATACCGCATGTACCCAGGTACATGGACACCACTTAGTGAGCTTCTATATGAATCTGCTTTGTATTATGGTGGCAAAAATGTTGACTATGGCGGATATTTTGAGTCTTTTGGTGCTCAGTATGCTTTAAATACAACTCAAACCCCATATACCGGGCCATATGATAATTTGGGATATTATGATGGTATTAGTGCTAGCTACGTCTGGCTTCCAAGTCATGATGATTCTAGAACGCCCTCGGGTGGTAATCAGTATAAGTCGCCCATTGATTCTCAGTGTCAGAAGAACTTCGTCATATTGTTGACAGATGGAGAGCCTTCATATGATGACGGAATTAATAATGCACGACTCGGTACAATAGGCGCTAATAGTTGTGATAAAGCATATCTGGATTATGCCGGTGCAATGAAGAACAACTGCCTGCCTCAAATAGCAGAGGCTATGGCGAATAATGATCAAAGCTCCAGTTTTACGGGTGATCAAACAGTAACAACTTATACCATTGGTTTTGCAACTGATCAGATTCTACTTGGAGATGCTGCTCAAAAAGGTAAAGGTGAATATTTTACAGCAGATGATTCGGCTTCTCTGGCTACTGTGTTCAGTAATATTATTGTTAACATATTAAGTACCAGTGCAACATTCTCTTCCCCCGCTGTTTCAGTAAATGCATTTAATCGTACAGCACACAGAAGCGATTTATATTTTACACTCTTTAAGCCCAGTAATGGCCCTCATTGGGATGGTAACTTTAAGCGCTATAAACTGGCTTTTAAACTAGATGGTTCACCAGAAATTGTTGATGTTAATGATGATCCGGCAGTTGATAATGGAACCGGCTTTTTTAAAGATTCAGCAATCAGTTACTGGACAACCAGTGACTATTCGCCAGATGGTAAAGAAGCTGGTATAGGTGGTGTGGCCAGTCGTTTCCCAGGTTCTTTTAATCCTGCTCGTAATATTTATACAAACCTGAGCTCTGCTGATAGCTTGACAGATGCTAATAATGCAGTGCATGAAGATAATACCGGCTATTTGACTGCTGCAGTATTAGGAACAGATCCTGTAGATACAGCTTACAGAACAAAACTATTACAGTGGGCAAGAGGCATTGATGTTGATGATGATGATAATGATGGCTCTACAACTGATGCAAGAGTAATAATGGGTGATCCTCTGCACAGTCAGCCAGCACTTATTCAGTATGATGGTCCAGAATCAGATCCTGAAATTATTGCTTATGTGGCCACCAATGATGGTTATCTTCATGCTATTGATACGCGTAAGGCTTATGGCACTGAGAAATTTGCCTTTATTCCAAATGATTTGCTTAATCGTCTGGATGTCTTTTATAAAGACAGCAACAGTGTATCTAAGCCCTATGGCATTGATGGAAGTGTTGTTGCCTGGGTTGATGATAAAAATAGTAATGGAATAATTGAGCCTACTAATGGTGATCATGCATATATTTATTTTGGCATGCGTCGCGGTGGAAATAATATGTATGCGATGGATGTAACTAATCCAGCCAGTCCTGAAATGCTTTGGGCAAATGGTACTGATATTAGTGATAATGCAATTAAAGGAGGCTCAACCAGTTTTAGTGAATTGTCACAATCCTGGTCCAGGCCGGTGCTTAGAAAGATTCGTGTTAATGGTGTAGAAACTCAGGTGCTAGTGTTTGCTGGTGGGTATGACATTAATCAGGATGGCTCAAGCTTACGAAGCACAGACACTATCGGCCGTGCTATTTATATGGTCAATGCTAAAACAGGTGAGCGTATATGGTGGGCGGCTCATGATTCAAATACAACAGCCAATATAAAGCTATCTGAAATGCAATACAGTATTCCAGCAGATTTATCAGCGATAGATGTAAATGCTGATGGTTTCCTTGACGTGATTTATGCTGCTGATACGGGAGGGCAGATCTTCCGCTTTGATTTTCCTGGTAGTGAAGTAAATAATGCACTTGGTGGCCGAATTGCTGAACTGGCATCAAATACAGTTGGAACGGGTCAGGATGCTGCGTTTAATAGCCGACGTTTTTACTATCCTCCTGATGTTGCAATTATAAATAATAAAGATCGAATACCATCTCTTGCGCTGGCAATTAACTCTGGCTATCGCGCGCATCCAAATAATCTGGATACACAGGATCGTATTTATATGATTCGTGATAAATTTCCAATTTCTGGTGTGACACCAACCTATAGCACAATTACAGAGTCTGATCTGTATGATGCAACTGATAACTTAATAGGTGCTGACGGTGATACAGCGCAGAATGCGACTGCTTTGGGTGATCTAAATAGTAAACAAGGCTGGTTTATCGATTTAGAAGATACAGGCGAGAAGGGCTTGGGCAAACCGTTTATATTTGAAAATGTAGTTTTTGTTAGCACCTTTGTACCCAGTACGGGAACAACGGCTACCTGTGCCCCCACTGAAGGCTCAAGTTTTCTTTATGTGATGAGCTTGTTTGATGCGCAGCCCAAATTTTTAAATGGGGAAATAGTAGATGACTCATCAACAATAACAAAATCTGGTCGTCGTAAAGATTTAAATCAGAGTGGTATAGGTGGCGATCCCAAGTTAATTATGCAGCCTTCTCAGAATGATACTATCTGTGTAGGTACTGAGTGCATGGGTGTTAAAGGCCTGGGGCAATTAAGAGCAGAATACTGGTTTGAACAGTAAGGTGGAAAAGAATATGAAGTATACTAAAGGTATAACTCTAATTGAGTTAATGATAGTTGTGGCGATTCTTGGAATAATATCGGCAATAGCTGTACCTGGATATAGCGCATATGTGCATACAGCAAATCGTGCAGATGCATATATCGCACTAGAGAAACTGGCTGCTGCACAGGCTCGTTATAATCTTAATGTGGGTAATGGTGCTTATGCTTCAAGTATTGCTGCTTTAGGCGCTAGTACAAGTTCTGATAAAGGTTATTACACATTAGCAGTTACATCTGGTACCGTAACAGGTTTTAGCATTACCGCGACTGCTGTGTCATCGGGCCCCCAGGCTAATGATGAAACAGCCTGCCAAACACTAGTAATAGATCAATCATTGAAAAAAACACCTATAGCATGCTGGTAATTAATAGTGCAGTTTATCCGGGCGTAGCTCTTTAGGTAATTGAAACACAATCTGTTCTTTGGACTCACTATCTTCACTAAGCGTGGCTCCAAACCAGTCTTTAAGTTTGTTAATCACATCGCTAACCAGAATTTCAGGTGCAGACGCGCCAGCAGTGATGCCAATGATTTTTGTGTCATTAAACCAGCTTTTATTTAAATCGTCAGAATCATCAATTAAATAACTGGGAGTTTTATTTTTTCTGGCCAGTTCTTTCAGTCGGTTTGAATTAGAGCTGTTTATTGATCCAACGACAAGTATTATGTCGCAGCTATCTGATAATTTTTTAACTTCATCCTGGCGGTTTTGTGTGGCATAACAGATATCATCTTTTCTTGGACCCTGAATTTTGGGGAAGCGCTTCTTTAATGCCTTAATAATTAAAATAGTGTCATCGACAGAAAGAGTTGTTTGAGTAACAAAAGCAATATTGGTATCAGTATTTAAATTTAACTGTTTTACATCTTCTTCTGTTTCTACTAAATAAATATTACTACTACTACTACTACTATCTGATGAATATTGGCCGAGAGTTCCTTCAACCTCAGGGTGACCTTTGTGCCCAATAAGTATAACGTTCTCATTTCTTTTAGCATGCTTAGCAACCTCAAGATGAACTTTAGTTACCAATGGACAGGTTGCATCAAAAACTTTTAATTTCCTGCTTTTAGCTTTTTCCTGTATGGCCTGTGAAACGCCATGAGCGCTGAAAATAACAATGCTATTGTCAGGTATTTCATTTAATTCTTCGACAAAAATAGCGCCCTTGGACTTCAGGCAGTCAACAACGTAACGGTTATGTACCACTTCATGGCGAACATAAATAGGTGGGCCAAATATTTCAATGGCACGATCTACTATTTCAATAGCGCGATCAACGCCTGCACAAAAGCCTCTTGGATTAGCGAGTATTATTTCCATTTTTATTTTACTGTGTTTTCAACTGAAATAATTTCAGCCTTAAAAATTAAAGATCGTCCGGACAATGGATGACTAAAGTCTACAATAACTTCATCGGCTTTTAACTCAATAATTGTGCCCATTATTTCTTCATCATCCATACCATCAAATGCAATTACCTGATTAATTTCGGGTTCTAATTCATTAGGGAAATCAGTTAAGGGTATTGAATGAATATTGTTTTTATCAGGATAACCATAGGCCTGCTCTGGGGACAAAGTTACAGAAATTTTATCACCTGCCTGCTTGTCCAGTAGGGCATCTTCCATGCCACTGGTTAAAGTGTTGTCGCCAAATATAAAAACAAGTGGTTCGTTATTTATGCTGCTTTCTACTTCAGTGCCATCTTCCAGGTTTATCTGGTAGTGCAGTGTGACTTTACTATTTAGCTGAATTTTTTTCATGAGGATTTTTAAAGCTATCAAAAATAAGTAAAACAGCGCCAATAGAAATAGCTGAATCTGCAATATTAAATGCGGGCCAGTGGTGCTGCTGGTAATAAACGTCAAGAAAATCTATAACATGACCATAAATACTGCGATCAATTAAGTTACCAATTGCGCCGCCAAGAATCATTGCTAAAGAAATAGTCTGTAATTTCTGATCAGAGCGCAATTTACCTATCCAGACATAAAGAACAATACTTATCACAAATGATAAGGTGATAAAGAACCAGCGCTGCCAGCCACCGGCGTTGCTTAAAAAGCTAAATGCAGCGCCTTTGTTGTACATAAGTGTAAAGTTAAATAAAGGAACAATAGCAACAGGCTGGTGATAGTTAAGATAAAAATCAGCTAATATTTTAGTGGCCTGATCCAGAATGATAACCAGTAAAGTTATCCATGCCCACTGAGATAATTTATTAGTTTTTATATCAGGCATATTTTCTGTTTTCGCCTTTACCTGCAACATTACTCTCGCAGCGCCCGCAAAGTTCAGGGTGCTCTGAATGCTGGCCGACATCTTCACGATGATGCCAGCAGCGTACACATTTGTTGTGCTGAGAAGCATTTGTTGAAACACGTAGTATCTTGCCGTTCTCAAATTTACATTCGATGCTTGATTCAGGTGCTTCTGTAAGGGGATGAATGCGAGCATAAGATGTTATGAGTGCAAAATGCAGTTCATCTTCAAGAGAGTTAAGCAGTGTTAATGTTTCATCATCGCAGTAAAGATCAATTTCGGCATCCAGTGAGCTACCAATTTTCTTTTCGCTTCTAAGTTGTTCCAGAAGTTTACTGACGTGTGTTTTTATTTCCTGAACCTGTGACCAGAAATCAAAATTCATGACTTCAGATGGTTCAAGATCAAAAAGATTCTCATACCATGTTTCCAGTAAAACATAATCACTGTGTTTTCCGGGAATAGATTGCCAGATTTCTTCAGCTGTAAAACTTAAGATAGGTGCAAGCCAGCGAGCCATGGATTCAATAATATGGAATATAGCAGTTTGTGCTGAGCGTCTTGCGATGCTGTTTTCCTGTGTTGTATATTGTCTGTCTTTAATAATATCCAGATAAAAACTACCCATTTCTATGGCGCAGAAATTATGTAGTTTTTGATAAATCAAATGGAAGTTATAACTTTTATAAGCATCGATTATCTGATTTTGTAGATGCAGTGTTTGTGCAACGGCCCAACGATCCAGTGCCAGCATATCTTTTTCATCAAGCATATCTGTTTCTGGATTGAAGCCATTTAAGTTGGCCAGTAAAAATCTGGATGTATTGCGAATACGTCGATAAGAATCTGATGTGCGTTTTAGAATTTCGTCAGAAACATTCATCTCTGCACTGTAATCTGTTGAGGCGACCCATAAACGTAAAATATCAGCGCCTAATGAATTGCAGATTTTCTGTGGTTGAACAACATTGCCAACAGACTTGGACATTTTTTTGCCGTCTGCATCAACTGTAAAACCATGAGTTAATACAGCTTTGTAGGGTGCATGGCCATGTATGGCAACAGATGTTAGTAAAGAAGACTGAAACCATCCGCGATGCTGGTCTGATCCTTCAAGATATAAATCAGCAGGTAGTTTTAATTCTTCTCGTTGTTCAAGAACGCAGGCGTGAGTTACGCCTGAATCAAACCATACATCCAGTGTGTCGCTGACTTTGTCGTAGTGTTCTGCATCATCGCCAATAATATCTTTTGCATCCAGACTGAACCATGCATCAATGCCTTCTTTCTCTATTGCCTTTGCAACCTGTTCAATTAGCTTAGAAGTTTCTGGGTGTAAGTCGCCGGTTTCTTTATGTACAAATAAAGTAATTGGCACACCCCAGGTGCGTTGGCGTGAAATGCACCAGTCGGGGCGGTTTTCTACCATGCCTTCTATGCGTGCTTTGCCCCAATCTGGCATCCATTGTGTTTCACTAATGGCTTTCATGGCGGCGCTTTGTAAGTCATTTTGTTTCATGCTTATAAACCACTGTGGTGTGGCACGAAAAATAATGGGTGTTTTATGTCGCCAGCAATGTGGGTAGCTGTGTTTTAATTTTTTTGATTTTAATAAAACTTTATTCTCTTCAAGAACTTTTAAAATTTCATCATTGGCTTTGTTTACATGCAGGCCGGCAAATAATTCTGTTTCAGGCAGGAAAACGCCATTGCTGCCAACCGGGTTATAAACTTCAAGCCCGTATTTATTGCCAACAGTAAAGTCATCCTGCCCGTGCCCCGGTGCAGTATGTACAGCGCCCGTACCTGCTTCAGTTGTTACATGATCGCCAAGAATAATGGGCACCTGTCGTTCATAAAATGGATGTTGTAATAATAAATTTTCCAGCACCTGTCCCTGACAACGACCGATGATTTTTATTTTTTCAACACCGTAGCGCTCAAGTGCCTGTTCATGTAAAGCGTTGGCGAGTAATAAATTAAGTGTGCCGACAGATGTATCTGCTTTAACTAAAACATATTCAAAATCTGGATGTAATGATACCGCCATATTTGCGGGCAGAGTCCAGGGTGTGGTTGTCCAGATAACAGCTGCTACAGGATGATCATTGCTTTCAGCATCGCAGGCAGAAAAAATTGCAGCAGGGTCTATTGCTCTAAATGCAACATCAATAGCCGGTGATGTTTTATCCTGATGTTCAACTTCAGCTTCGGCCAGTGCTGATCCACAATCCAGACACCAGTGAACAGGTTTGCTGCCTTTATGTAAATGGCCTTTTTCTATAATTTTTCCGAGTGTACGAACAATGTTGGCTTCGAATTTAAAATCCATTGTTAGATAAGGATTATCCCAGTCACCTAAAACACCCAGACGTTTAAAATCTTCGCGTTGGCCATTAACCTGTGTTTGTGCATACTCGCGACACTTGTCACGAAATGTTTTTGCATCAACTTTTTTTCCGGGTTTGCCTACTTTTTTCTCAACATTTAATTCAATGGGTAAGCCATGGCAATCCCAGCCGGGCACATAAGGCGCATCAAAGCCATCTAGTGTGCGACTTTTTATAATGATATCTTTTAAGATTTTATTAACAGCGTGGCCAATATGAATATTGCCGTTTGCATAAGGAGGCCCATCATGCAAAATAAATGCTGGCCTGCCTTTGCTGGCCTGGCGAATTTTTTTGTATAGATCTTTTTCCTGCCATTGCTTTAACATTTCTGGTTCGCGATTGGCCAGATTTCCGCGCATTGGAAAATCTGTTTCAGGTAGATTTAAAGTGTGTTTATAGTCGCTCACTATTTTTCCTGTTTAGTCATTGGCTTTAATACTGTCGCGGCCAAAGCCGCTTCTACATGCTTGTAGCAAAAAAATCTTTTGCCTGTTTGCTATCTTTAATAATTTGTTCTTTCAAAGCATCGAAAGATTCGAAACGCTTTTCATCTCGAATTTTTAGTTTAAATTCGACACAAACCTGTTCGCCATAAATATTTTTATCATAATCAAACAGGTGTACTTCTAACTGTAAATGATGGCCGTCTACAGTGGGGCGTTTACCAATATTGGCTACACCATTAATTTCATGTTCCGCAATGTCCGACAGGGTGACTGCATAAACACCACTTAATGGTGTGGCGTGGCGATGTAATTTTATATTGGCGGTTGGAAATCCAATAGTGCGTCCGCGTTTATCACCGTGTGCTACTCGACCACATATTTTGTAAGCTCTGCCCAGCATTTGTTCTGCGTGCTGTAATTCATTATTTGATAGAGCTTTTCGAATAGCTGTGCTGCTAATGCGTTCACCATTTAAACAATGGCTATGACTATTAACAACTTCAAAGCCATGTTTTTTTCCTGCGGCTTTTAACATTTCAAAATTTCCGGTGCGTCCTTTGCCAAATCTAAAGTCGTCGCCAATAACAAGATAGCGAATATGTAGTCGCTCAACCAGAATTTGTTTTATAAATTCTTCAGCAGTTAAGTCTGCCAGCCAGTGATTAAATTTAATACATAAAAACTGATCAACATGCGTGCTTTCAAGTGCGCACCATTTTTCTCGTAAACGTGTTAAACGTGCAGGTGCTGTTTCTGGCGCAAAGTATTCCTGGGGTAATGGCTCGAAACTCATAATACAGGCATCAATATCTAACTCATGTGCCTTATCGACTAACATTTTTAAAATAGCCTGATGCCCCAGATGCACACCATCAAAATTTCCAATGGTTAAAACACAGGCTTTATGTCGGTTGCGTAAGTTGTGTAATCCGCGGATGAGTTCCATTGATTATCGGCTTGCCCAAAAGTGCAGCATTATACCCTAATATGCTGGTTTAACAGGAATTTTAAGACAGGCTAATGATGTAATTGCCGGGGTCTGAATCCAGAAGCAATGAGACTGAGCAGATATACCGTCATGGCTGCCACAACAATCCCCAAAAGATAAGGTATGCGTTCGCTAAGCTGCCATTGATTCAATATTTCCAGAGAGGGTGAAAAATAGACTAAAAAGGCGATCATACAGAGATTGGCTGTTAACATTTGCAGGCTTATTTTCCACCATCCTGGTAAAGGCTTATAAATACCCTGTTTGCGCAAGCCCAGAAAAAGTAGCCCTGCATTTAAATAGGCTGAGCCAGAGGTTGCCAGAGCAAGCCCTGTGTGAGGGCCATCGATACTCAGCATGACCATGGGAACAACAAATATTACATTCAGGAACATATTGGCAATCATGGATTTGATGCCGATACGTACCGGGGTTTTTGTATCCTGTCGAGCATAAAAACCGGGTGCTAATATTTTGATAAGTACAAATGCTGGTAGCCCAAGCGCGTAAGCCATTAAGCTCATGCTGGCCATTTGAGCATCGTGTAAATCAAATTCTCCGTAATTAAATAGCGTGGCCAGCAGTGGGCCTGCCAGTAATAGCAGGCCAATAGCGGCAGGTAAGGCAATGATTAGCACCAGCTTAAGTGCCCAGTCCAGCGTTTGATTAAATTGTTTGGCAGACTTGTTCGCGTGTTGTTTAGACAGGCTGGGCAGAATAACTGTGGCCAGTGCTATGCCCAGTACGCCGAGAGGAAACTCAACCAGGCGATCGGAGTAATAAAGCCAGCTTACGCTGCCGGCAACCAGAAATGAGGCAATAATGGTGTCGAACAGTAAATTAATTTGTGCCACTGAAGAGCCGATAATAGCTGGAATCATTAAGTTGATAACCTGGCTGACACCTTCGTGATGTTTTTTAAATTTGGGTCGTGGCATTAAGCCCAGTTTTAGTAAAAATGGAAACTGGAATAGCAGTTGAATAAAACCTGCTATTGCTACACCCCAGGCCAGTGCGATAACAGGTTGTTCAAAATAGGGGGCGCCCCAGATGGCAGCACTAATTAAACATAAATTAAGCAAAACAGGTGTAAAAGCAGGCACGGCAAACTGGTTATAGCTATTAAGTATGCCGCCTGCAAAAGCAGTGAGAGCAATAAAGAAAATATAGGGAAAGGTAATGCGTAACATATCGCTGGTAAGCTGATAGCGATCTGGCTCGTCATAGAATCCGGGTGCAAAAATCATTACTAGAAAGGGGGCAGCAATAGCCCCAATACTGCTAATAATTAAAAGCATGCCCCCCAGTGAACCGGCAACATGATTAATTAAATCGACGAGCGCTTCTCTACTGCGAGTTTCTTTATATTCAGAGAAAACGGGTACAAATGCCTGTGAAAATGCCCCTTCAGCAAATAAACGGCGCATAAAGTTTGGGATTTTAAATGCGACAAAAAAAGCATCGGTGCCACCGGATGCACCAAATATGGTGGCAAAAATAATGTCTCGAATAAGCCCCAGAATGCGGGACAAAAGAGTCATAGCACCGACAACAGCGGTGGATTTAAGTAGTTTTGATGGCATTTGGTTTTTGAGCAGGTGAGATCTGGAAGTTAATCTTCCATTTGCTTAACAATTTGTTCGTATACATAACCGTGGAGTATGAGTTGATCGTCTTCATCGACATCTATAAATTCAATTCCATAGCGGAAAAGGCCATCATCGGCGGCTGCTTTTTCTTCATTTTCTCCGAATTCTTCTATACGGTCTTCAGGTGTTGAAATATTGCGGATTATACCGGTAATGCGAATGTATTTCTGTATGCCGCTAATAATGAGTTCAACAGAGAGCGCCAGCGTGTCATTAAGCTCGCCCAGTTCGCAGTCTGTCTGTAATAGAGTGCCTGTAACACTGGTATTGATCATACTGCCTGAAACAGGCTCGTCATCTTCCGTTGCCGTTTCCAGATGGATTGAGACGATATGCTGAGTATTTACTCTGCGAGAAGAACGAACGGTTATGCACTCTACATCTCTGGGGTGACTCAGATGCAGGTGAGGGTAGGGCATGGTGTAATATTTAAGCACTTCGGATTCGAAGCCATAAACCTTATTACCCTGTAGCATTCGTATAACAAAATGCTGGTTTTCACGCAAAATGGGCAATTTGCCGCCTACTTTAGGTGCGCTGATAATCAGGCTTCTATTAGCTGAATGGCCAATGACCTTGGCATTGAGGCGTTCACGACCATCTTCCGGGATAAATTGGAGTTGCACTAAATCACCCAGTTTTACTTTAAATTCGGTTTTCTTTTCGCCCATTTTTCTTCAAATTATTATTTAGTTAATTAATTATGCCCTGTAGAGGTGATATTAGCCTATTTTTGTTGACAAAGTGGCTCGAAACTGGCAATTTACGCAGCCCTTAGATTTATTGTTACAGGAATAGTGTTTTGGCAAATTCACCACAAGCTAAAAAGCGTGCTCGTCAGGCCGTTAAACGTCGTGCGCATAACGCAAGTTTCGGTTCTATGTTCCGAACTTATATTAAAAATGTTGTCTATGCCATTGATGCAGGTGATAAGGCTAAAGCTGAAGAAGCATATAAAGCCGCTGTACCTGTGATCGATAGCATTTGTAATAAAGGTTTGATTCATAAAAATAAAGCGGCGCGTCATAAGAGTCGTTTGAACCAGCGTGTTCGTGCAATGGCATAAGTTTTTAAGCCATAAGAAATAAAAAAACCGGCTAAATGCCGGTTTTTTTTGGATTTTTT
>CAZFUY010000006.1:46440-49722 GCA_964522445.1 uncultured Thiotrichaceae bacterium
TTAAGCCATAAGAAATAAAAAAACCGGCTAAATGCCGGTTTTTTTTGGATTTTTTTATTGTGTAGGAGTGACTTTAGTTTTAGCCTGAACTTATAAAATAACCAGATTATCTCGGTGAATCAGCTCTGGTTCATCAATATAGCCCAGAATTTCTTCAATCTCACTGCTTGTTTTGCCTTTAATCTTTACCGCCTCAATGGCATTGTAATTAGATAGCCCGCGGGCTATCTCCTTGCCATCGGGTGTCATGCAGCTCACCATTTCGCCTCTGATAAAATTACCTGTTATTGATGTTACGCCCACAGGCAGTAAGCTTTTACCTGAGCTTTTAAGCGCTTTTACTGCGCCAGTATCAAGTTGCAATGTGCCGCTGACTTTTAAATGGCTGGCAAGCCATTGTTTGCGAGCTGCGATGGGTTCACTATCTGGCAGTAATAGCGTGCCCAGTGGTTCACCTTTGGCTATTCGTTTTAAAGCTGAGCCATTACGGCCATTAGTAATAATAGTGGCTGTACCAGAGCGAGCGGCTCTTTGAGCGGCGGTAATTTTAGTGCTCATGCCGCCAAGTCCTAGCGTGCCGCCACTGCCGCTAGCCATTTTGTGCAAACTGGCATCACTGGCTTTGCCTTCGGAGACAAGTTCAGCATCAGGATTTTTTCTTGGATCTTCAGTAAACAGGCCCTGCTGATCGGTAAGAATAACCAGTAAGTCTGCTTCAACCAGATTGGCTACCAGTGCTGCCAGAGTATCATTATCGCCAAAGCGAATTTCATCTGTAGCCACAGTATCATTTTCATTAATAATGGGGATCGTGCCTAAATCCAGTAGTGTGCGCAGTGTGCTGCGTGCATTTAGATAACGTTTGCGGTTGCTCAGGTCGTCATGGGTAAGTAAAACCTGAGCTGTGTGGATGCCGTGTTTCTGAAAGCGTGATTCATAACTTTGCACCAGCCCCATTTGTCCAACAGCGGCTACGGCCTGTAACTCATGTAGTGCATTAGGTCGGCTGCTCCAGCCTAATCTGGCCATACCTTCGGCAACTGCACCGGATGATACCAGTATAATTTCCCTGCCCTGTTCTCGTAGCTGGGCAATTTGTTCAGCCCAGTTATTAATGGCGTTTTTATCCAGCCCACGGCCTTCATCGGTAACCAGTGAGCTGCCGATTTTTATAATCCAGCGTTTTGAATGTCCCAGCTTGTCACGCATCATAGTTAGCTGATCTCACTGCTCTCTTCCAGATAATTCATGATATCGAAAACAAGTTCACGTGTGCCGTCTCCGCTGATGGCGGAGATTTCATAAAAAGGAGCTTTCCAGTTCAGGCGCTCGATAATATTACGGCAAATCACCTCAGTTTCTTCTTTGGGCAACAGGTCGGTTTTGTTTAATACCAGCCAGCGGGGTTCATCCAGCATGGCGGGATTAAATTTTTCTAATTCAAGAAGAATTTTCTGTGCGCTTTCTACAGGGTCTATTTGATCAAAAGGTGCAATATCGATAATGTGCAACAGAATACGGGTTCGGCTCAGGTGCTTTAAAAACTGTATGCCCAGACCGGCACCTTCTGCCGCACCTTCAATAAGTCCGGGAATATCAGCAATAACAAAACCGCGTAGACCATCGACATCAACAACACCGAGATTAGGGTGCAGTGTGGTAAAGGGATAATTGGCAACTTTAGGGCGTGCGGCAGATACGGCGCGAATCAGTGTTGATTTTCCCGCATTAGGCAGGCCTAACAGGCCGACATCAGCCAGTACCTTTAATTCCATGCGCAGTTCGCGACGTTCACCCTTGCTACCTTCTGTGCACTGGCGTGGCGTGCGATTGACTGAGCTTTTAAAGCGGGTATTTCCCAGCCCATGAAATCCGCCTTTGGCGACTAACAGTTTTTGCTGGTCTTTGGTGATATCACCAATCAGCTCTTCTGTGTCCATGTCATAAATTAATGTGCCAACAGGTACGGGAACAAATAAATCGTCACCGCCTTTACCTGTCATCTTGCGAGGCTGGCCCTTAGTACCCTGTTCTGCTGTGTAAGTCCGAACGGTACGGAAGTCGGAGAGAGTATTTAAATCGTGGCTACCAATCAGAAAGATATCACCGCCGTCACCGCCATCACCGCCGTCTGGTCCGCCTCTGGGAATATATTTTTCACGACGAAAGCTGATGATACCGTTTCCACCGTCACCGGCAATTACTTTAATAGTAGCTTCATCGACAAAACGCATTAGTAAAAACCTTTTTTAACGCAGAGGTATAGAAAGTTTATGGAAGTTAGTCATTATTGAGTTTGTGTAATTTAACAATTCTGGGTCTCTGTGTCTCTGTGTCAAAGAATAAAGGCATAAAAAAAGCCCCGTCACAAATGAACGGAGCTTTTTAAATTTACAAAAACGTAAATTAAGAAGCTAAAATGCTTACAGTTCTACGTTTTTTAGGGCCTTTTATTTCAAAAACAACTTTACCTTCCGCTTTCGCGAATAAAGTGTGATCACGACCCATGCCTACATTTACACCCGCGTGGAACTGGGTGCCACGTTGACGAACCAGGATATTGCCAGCTAATACATGCTCGCTGCCGTATCTTTTTACGCCAAGTCGTTTACTTTCTGACTCGCGACCGTTGCGAGTACTACCCGCTGCTTTTTTATGTGCCATTAGATATTCCTCTAATTAACCGTTAATAGCGGTAATTTCAATCTCAGTATAGGATTGACGATGACCTGTTCTTTTTTGATGGTGTTTACGACGACGGAATTTCATGATTTCCACTTTCTTACCGCGGCCGTGAGATTTGATAGTAGCAGTAACTTTACCGCCATCTACTAAAGGTGCACCAATTTTAAGATTATCACCATCGGCGATCATTAATACCTGATCCAGCTCGATTGTGTCACCTTCATTGCCTTCTAGTTTTTCAACTTTAAGGTATTCGCCCTGGGCAACTCTATACTGTTTACCACCGGTTTTGACTACTGCGTACATGACCGGAATACTCCAAATAAATTCTGTTCACGGAAAGGGCGGGAATTGTAGCGACTTGGCCGCCAAGTCTCAAGGGAAATTAGTGTCTAAATCACTATTTTAATGGAAATAGTGATGTTTTTTAGTGTTTTTGGCTGAGCTTGCTTGTGGCATGGCATTTGATGCCGGATAATTGCGCTCTTTTCAGACACAGATAAAATTTAATATAGTGAATATTGACCACATTAAAGCCCTGGTGGCTGACGACATGAAAGCTGTCGATGCCCTTATTCAGAAGCGCCTGTCTTCTGA
>CAZFUY010000007.1:0-31482 GCA_964522445.1 uncultured Thiotrichaceae bacterium
TTTTAGTTATCTAATTTGGAGTAACTACTCTACATGAGTAAAATTGCAATTATCGGCGTTTCCTGTTTATTTCCTGGCGCTGAAACACCAGAGGCCTACTGGTCTAATCTTGTCGCTAAAAAAGACACGCGAGTGTTTGCCGATGCGGAACAAATGGGCAGAAACCCGGATGAATATTTTGCTGCTGAAAAAGGTGCAAAAGATAAATACTATTGCACTCTGGGTGGCTACATTCAGAATTTCAAATTTGACCCAACCGGTTATGCTGTTGCGGCTGATCATTTATCGGGTCTGGATAACACGTCTCAATGGTCATTGCATGTTAGTCGAGAAGCGCTTAAAGATGCTGGATATTTAGAACAGCCAGAAGTTCTGCAACGCTGTGGTGTATTAATTGGAAATTTATCATTTCCAACAAAGGCATCCAATCAGTTGTTTTTACCTTTGTATCATACGGCTATGTCTGAGCCAGTGCAGTCAGTATTGAAAGATCCATCGTTTCAAATGCATGCTGATAATAAATTAGGTAAGGGCGATTTAGCAAACGGTAGCATTGCAAGTTATCCCGCAACAGTTATTGCGCAGGCGTTGAATTGTCAGGGTGGATCATTTGCACTGGATGCTGCCTGTGCTACTTCTTTGTACAGTATTAAACTTGCCTGCTCGTATTTATTATCTGGAAAAACAGATTTAATGCTGGCCGGTGCAGTTAGTGCAGCAGATCCCTGGTTTGTGGCCATGGGTTTTTCTACCTTTAATGCCTTCCCCGAAAATATTGCCAGCCAGCCGCTGGATCAAAATTCAACAGGCTTAAACACGGGTGAGGGTGCAGGCGTATTTGTTTTAAAACGTTATGAAGATGCTGAGCGTGACGGCGATAATATTCATGCGGTTATCGATGGCGTAGGTTTATCCAATGATGGCAAAGGTAAATTTGTATTAAGCCCGAGTAAAAAAGGTCAGATAAAAAGTTTTGAAAGAGCCTACCAGAATGCTGGTGTGAAACCTGAACAAATTGATTATGTAGAATGTCATGCGACTGGAACACCGCTTGGTGATGATGTTGAAGTACAGTCTATGGCTGACTTTTTTGGTGATAAAGATATTCACTTTAGCATGGGGTCTGCAAAATCTAACTTTGGCCATTTATTGACGGCTGCGGGTATGGCTGGTTTATTAAAAATAATTCTGGGTATTAAAAATGAACTGTTACCAGCAACTATTGGATTAAAAAATCCATTAGTTTCTGAGAAAGCTAACATCGCTGGAGAAAATATTCTCACAGAAAATAAACCCTGGTTAAAAACAAATAAGCCTCGTCATGCAGCAATTAGTGCATTTGGTTTTGGTGGCACAAATGCGCATTTAATTTTGCAGGAACATATTGCCGATAAAACAAAAAAATCGGCTAAAAAGAAATTAGCTAACAAAAAGAAACCTGATGCAGCATTAAGCCCGGTTGATATTGTTGGCATGAGCGCATTTTTTGGTGGCTGCCGTAGTTTATCTGATTTAGAAAATAGCCTGTATAAAGGTGAACAATATTTTTCTGATCTTCCAGAAAAACGCTGGCAGGGTATTGATCAGCAATCTGAACTATTAAAAGCCTTTGGTTTTGAAAAGGGTGCTGCGCCACAGGGTAACTACATTGATCGATTTGATTTTGATTATTTATATTTCAAAATTCCACCAGAAGAACAGGCTCCCTTAATTCCACAGCAGTTATTAATGATTAAAGTGCTGGATGATGCATTGAAAGATGCTGAATTGCCAACAGGTGGAAATGTGGGTGTTATTGTTGCAATGGAGACGGATTTATCTATTCATCAGTTCCGTGGCAGAATTGATGCGCCTAATGCATTAGATGCAGGTTTAAAAGAACACGCCTCTAAACTACCAGCGGAACAGCAGGAGAAATTAGCCGAGCTGTTAAAAGACAGTTTACACAATGCAGTTGAAATTAATCAGTTCACCAGTTTTATTGGTAATATAATTCCCTGCCGTATTTGTTCTTTATGGGATTTTTCTGGTCCGGCATTCACAATGTCTTCGGAAGAAAATTCAGTCATGAAGGCATTAGAAGTTGCTCAGTTATTTCTTGATTCTGGTGAAGTGGATGCAATGGTGGTTGGTGCTGTTGATCTGGCCGGTGGAATTGAACATTTGTATTTGCAGAATAAAAAACAGCCGCTGGATGTAACGCCAGGTTTGAGTTTGCAGGCTGACCACGAAGGCTGGACGGTGGGTGAAGGTGCAGGTGCTGTTGTGCTTAAACGCAGCGATGCAAGGCAGGATAGCAGTAAAGTTTATGCTTCTTTAGAAGGCATGGGCAGTAGTCATTCGATGGCTGTCGAAAGTATGCAAAGCGCATGTGAAAGTGCATTAAAACAGGCCGGTATTGATGCGGATAAAATTGATTATATAGAATTAAATAGCAGTGGATTTAAGGCTCAGGATGAAGCTGAGCTGGGTGCATTAAAACAGGTTTATTCAAAAGGCGCTCTGGGAAGTGTTAAAGCAAATATTGGCCATACTTTTGCTGCATCGGGCATGGCTGCACTAATTAAAACAGCACTTTGTCTGCATCATCGATTTATACCGGGTATTCCGAACTGGCACAGTCCAGCTAATATTGATGACTGGCAGGATCGAAATTTTTATTTTCCAGCCGAATCACGTCCCTGGTTGAAAAATAAAAATCGACGTTATGCAGGGATTAATAGTTTAGGTCAGGATCAAAGTTGTCATCATCTGATTCTTGCAGAAGTTGAAAATGCATCTGAAAATAAAGTTGTAAATAATCATTTTCTTGAAAATCCGAGTGCTTTTTTATTATTACTTGCGGGTAATGATCAGGCTGAAATTGAACAGCAAATAACTCGAATAGAACAACAGGTGGAACAGGGAGTTTCTCTTAAGCAGCTCGCTCAGGATTTACTGTCTAATTATCAGAATAATTCATCGGCACAATATTGTTTAACGATAGTGGCTCACTCGTCTAATGAATTAGTTCGAGAAATACAGTCTGCAAAAACAGGTCTGGCAGAAGCATTTGCATCGGGTGAAGAATGGAATACACCTATGGGCAGTTACTTTACGCCTGACCCGCAAGCGGACAAAGGTGAAATTGCATTTGTTTATCCTGGTGGTTTCAATTCCTATATCGGCATGGCGAAAGATATCTTTCATCTGTTCCCTGAATTGCATAAAGAATTAATTGGTACTACTTCAGAATTACGCAAGATGATGCGAACGCATTATGTGTATCCACAAACAATTTCTGCGCCTGATAAAAAAGCCATGAAAGCTCTGGAACACATCATGGGCGAAGATGCCATTGCCATGTTTGAATCGGGCATTATGTCATCCATTGTTTATACAAAAGTTATTCAGAATTTACTGGGTGTAAAACCCAGCGCGGCTTTTGGTCATAGCATGGGTGAGCTGTCGATGCTGTTTTCCTCTGGTGCATGGCAGGACACGGATTATATGAGCCATACGCTGCATTCGACTGCGACTTTCCAGCATCGTTTAGTGGGTGAAATGGATGTGGTACGTCAGGCATGGGGTTTGCCTGGCACAGACAAAGGTGGTGAAAAAGAAATTTGGGGTACTTACACTTTAAGAACCTCACCAGAAATTGCTGAACCTGTTCTTGCTGAAGAAGATCATGTTTATTTAATTATTGTTAATGCGCCCAATGAAATTGTTATTGCCGGTGAGCCAGAAGCCTGCAAGCGCGTTGTGAAAAAATTAAAATGGCGGCTGTTCCCCGTGCCAATCAAGGACGTTGTGCATAATGAATTAGTTAAAGCTGAATATGATGCGCTTAAAGATTTACATACCATGCCGACAAAGGCAATTAAGGGCGTTGATTTTTATACCGCTGCCACTTATAAAAAAACTAAAATGGAAAAGGATGTTATTGGTAATAATATTGCGACCTTCTATACCCAGCAAGTGGATTTCCCTCGTCTGGTTAATCAGGTTTATAAGGATGGCGCACGAATATTTATTGAGCTGGGTCCACAAAGCAGCTGTACTAAATGGATTGGTGAGACACTAAAAGATAAAGCACATCTTGCTGTGGGTATTAACCGAAAGGGTGCAGCCGATTTAACTTCTTTATTACGCATGGCTGCAAAATTAACCAGTCATCGTGTGCCAATGAAACTGGAAAAGCTGTTTCCAGTGCAACAGGATAAAGAAAGTAATAAAACCAAACTGGTTAAGTCAGTTGAGTTAGGTAAGCGTTCAATGGCTGAATTTATTTCAGCGTCAGCCAGTCAAATTCAGATTCCGCAGAAGCCTGTATCAGCTTCGCCGAAAAATCTGCAGCAGGAAAAAATCAGTACAAAACATAAACAGAATATTTCAAACCCCATTGTTATGCCAAAAGTTATATCACAGGCCGTGCCACAAAATGTTATGGCAGTGGGAAATTTGACTTCAACTAAAGAGAAGAAAATTGTGTCTGCATCAACAGAACTATCTGCGAATCAATCAGCTGCCGCTGTCTCGACTAATAATAATCTGGGTAATCAACAGGGGCTTCTTGTTCAACTGTTTCAACACAACACCAATATTAGCCAGATGCATGCAGAGTTTTTAACATCGCGTCATAAAAACATGCAGCAGTTAATAGAAATACTCAATAATGAAATCCATTCACCTGGCAATATGCAGTTTATTTCACCTGTGTCATCAGCCGCTGCTGCAACATCTTCGGTAACAGAAAAACCAAAGCAGTTTTTCCCAACACAATATAGTCAGCCTGAAAAAATAGTTTATAGCGAACAGGATCTAAAGGAATTTGCCTACGGTAAAATTGGCAAAGTGTTTGGCCCTGAATATGACATTATTGATTCTTATGGTAAACGTGTCATGTTGCCTATGGATCCTTATTTGCTGGTAACTCGTGTAACAGAAATGCAGGCAGTTCGAGGTGAATTTGAACCTTCAAAAATGACAACGGAATACGATATCCCACATAACTCATGGTATTCCACTGATGGCCAGATTCCAGTATGTATCTGTATTGAATCAGGGCAGTGTGACCTGTTACTAATTAGTTATATGGGAATTGATTTTGAAAACAAAGGAAAATATTTATACCGTCTGCTGGATTGCACGCTAACTTTTCTGGATGACCAACCTAAAGAAGGTCAAACCTTACGTTATGAAATTTCTATAAATTCTTTTGCGCGTAATCAGAATAATTTACTGTTCTTCTTTTCTTATGAATGTTTTATCGGTGATAAAATGATTTTGAAAATGGACAATGGTTGTGCTGGATTCTTTTGTGAAGATGACCTGGCAAAAGGCAAAGGTGTTATTCGCACCAAAGATGAAATTAAGCTGCGAGCAAACGTACAGAAAAGTAGTTTTACGCCAATATTACAATGTTCAAAAACAGCATTTGATAAACAGGATATGCATCACCTGGCTCATGGTGATCTGGCTGCATGTTTTGCTAATCCTGCCTATGATAAACAGGGCAAAAATCCATCATTGCATTTCCCACTAGATAAAATTTTAATGCTTGACCGTATTACTTCTGTAGAACGCACGGGTGGTTTATGGGGCTTAGGTCAAATTACAGCAGAGAAAGAACTGTTCCCTGATGAGTGGTATTTTACTTCTCATTTCCGCGATGATCCTGTATTGGCAGGTTCTTTAATGTCGGAAGGCTGTGTGCAGTTAATGCATTTTTATATGATGTATCTTGGTCTGCATACCAAAATGGAAGATGCGCGTTTCCAGACTAAAACAAATATTCCACAGGTGATTCGATGCAGAGGCGAGGCTTTACCAAAGCATCGCTTAATGACTTATCAACTTGAAATTACAGAAATTGGTTTAACGCCTAAACCATTTGTTCGTGGTAATGCTGAAATATGGTTAGAAGGAAAAATGGTTGTTGATTTCCGTGATATCTGTATTGAGCTATCAGAAAAAAGTGCTGAAGAAAAAGCTATGATTGCTGCTGCAAAAGCAGGGCAAACTATTTCTGCTCCTGCCACACCCGTTGCTGCACAGCCTCAGCTACAAACTCAATCTTCTGCAACAATGCCGCCACCTCCGGGCGCACCTGTTGTTAAAAAGCCAGCATTGTTTGATGAAATAAAAATAGATCATTTTGCAACAGGTGATATTGAAGCCTGTTTTGGTTCAGAGTTTGCGATTTATAAAAAACCAGCAAATCCACCAAGACGACCACCGCGTACACCGAATAGTTATTTGCAACTGATGCATCGAGTTCTAGAGGTTGATGGTGAACGCCATGTATTTGATAAAACATCCGCCTGTGTAGCAGAATATGATGTGGCAGAAAATGAATGGTTCTGTGCTGTTAATTCATATCCCGCTTTAACGCCTTACTCTATGTTGATGGAAATTGCCCTGCAACCTAATGGCTTTTTAACATCACAAATTGGTACAACTTTAATTTATCCTGAAACCAATCTGTTTTTTAGAAATTTAGATGGTGAAGCGACTCTGTATAAAGAAATAGATTTACGCGGTAAAACTATTACCAATAAATCAACCATGTATTCAACCTCTGCTGTAATGAATAATGTTATACAGAAATTTACTTTTGAATTATTAGCTGATGGTGAAACTTTTTATAAAGGCACAGCTGTATTTGGATTCTTTGCAGCAGAATCTCTGGTTAACCAGGTGGGCATGGATAAAGGTAAAAAATTATTACCCTGGTACAAAGAAGAAGAAAACGCAGCGGTTCAAATTGAAACCATTGATTTAACTTCAGCGCAGGCAAAAGCAAGTTTATATACGGCTCAGGCAGGTAAGCCTTATTATCGGTTAGCGGGTGGCATGTTAGATTTTATTGATGAGGCTAAAGTGGTTTCCAATGGTGGTCAATTTGGAAAAGGTTATGTGCATTCATTAAAAACAATTGATCCGAGTGACTGGTTCTATCCCTGTCATTTCCATCTTGACCCAGTAATGCCGGGTTCTTTAGGTGTGGAAGCGATGATTCAATCATTACAGGTATTTGCTTTGCGAGAGGGTTTGGGCAAAGACATGAAGAATCCTCGTTTTGGTTTAGTTGAGGGAAATGCTAACTGGCAATATCGAGGTCAGATTATTCCTGATAATAAAGAGATGACTTTAGAAGTGCATATTAAAGAAATTAAAGTGCAGCCAGATCGCATTGATATTTTAGCGGATGGCAATTTATGGAAAGATGGTTTGCGTATTTATCATGTTGAGAATATTGGTCTGAGCGTACAGGAGAGTGTGTAAATGACTATTACAGGTCTGGAAAACTTAAATGATTTACATTTGCCCTGTTATGTTATTCAGGATGGCAATCAGCTAATCATTAATCATGAAGGCTGTGAAGATGTAACTAAAATTATATCTTATGTGCCGCCGCTGTTGCCTGAACAATTAGGTGATGCAGATTTTAAAACCTTTTACGGTATTAAATATGCCTATATGGCAGGAGCAATGGCCAATGGTATTGCTTCTGAAGAATTAGTTATTGAAATGGGACGTAATAAAATGCTGGCTGCATTCGGTGCAGGTGGTCTGGATCTGGATCGTCTTGAAAGAGCCATTCAAAAAATACAACAGGCTTTACCTGATGGGCCTTATGTTTTTAATTTTATTCATAACCCAACTGAAGAAGCGATTGAACGAGGCACTATCGATCTGTATTTAAAATATGGTGTTAATATTATTGAAACTGCTGCGTTCTTTAATCTAACACCTTCACTGGTGTATTACCGTGCTCATGGTTTGTCCACAGATGCACAGGGCAATATTCAGATTAAAAATAAAGTGATTGCCAAAGTTTCCAGACGTGAAGTGGCCACTGTTTTTATGCAACCCGCGCCAGAAAAAATATTGCAACAATTAGTAGCGCAGGGGCTTATTACTGAAGAGCAGGCGAAGCTGGCTACTCTTGTTCCTATGGCAGATGATATTACGGTAGAGGCTGATTCAGGTGGTCACACCGATAATCGTCCGCTAACTGTTTTATTACCATCGATGATTGCACTGCGTGATGAAATTCAGGCACAACAACAATATTCAACATTAATTCGTGTCGGTGCGGGTGGTGGTATCGGCACACCAGAAGCAGCGCTGGCTACATTTATGATGGGTGCTGCATACATTGTAACGGGATCAGTTAATCAGGCCTGTCAGGAAGCAGATGCTTCTGAACATACAAAAAAATTATTATCAGAAGCAGGCATGGCTGATGTTGTTATGGCTCCCGCATCTGATATGTTTGAACGCGGCATAGAATTGCAGGTGCTAAAAAAAGGCACTATGTTTCCCATGCGAGCAAAAAAATTATATGACCTGTATGTTACCTATAACGGGCTTGATGAAATCCCGGCAATAGAGCGTGACAAACTGGAAAAACAATTCTTTAAAGAATCACTGGATAATATCTGGCAACAAACGGTTGAGTTCTTTCAGAAGCGAGACCCGGAAGTCATCAGAAGCGCAGAAAATAATCCAAAGAAACGCATGGCGCTAGTTTTTCGCTGGTATCTGGGGCTGTCTTCTCGCTGGTCTAATGCCGGAGTGCAGGGACGTGAATTTGATTATCAAATCTGGTGTGGCCCATCTATGGGTGCATTTAATGACTGGGTACGACCAACCTATTTAAATAATTATAAAAATCGTAAAGTGGCCGATGTTGCACAACAGTTATTGATTGGTGCGGCTTATCAGCAACGTATTCAAATATTGAAAATGCAGGGTGTTACTTTACCTGTTGAGTGTCATCGATACTTGCCCAGCCCTCTGGGTTGAAGGTATAAAACACCACAGAATAGTTCAGTAATATAGTCATGCTAACCCGAATATTTCAGGCATTCTATTGATTCCTTTCATTGAGTGAAACTGCTATATGTCAGAAAAGATTTTAGCAAGTAGTAGTTTTAATCAAATAAACTGGATAAAAAAACTACATGAATGTGCAATAAGCGCTCATTATCGTGCAGCAGTCGTGTGTTCAGGGGATCGAGTCTGGGGGAAAGAAATAGCTCAGTCATTTATTGAGACAATCGCCTGTCATTCCGTGTTATCGGTGTCTTTAGAGATACCACATGCATTATCTGCAAAAAAAGCCCGCACACAACTTGGCAATGAATACGATGCAATTGTATTTGATGCCTATGATGATTTTGATGTGGATGCTTTTGGTGTCATAAGCGGCACATTGCGAGGTGGTGGCCTGTTATTTGTATTATTGCCAGATGTGGAAAATTGGTATGCTTTAAAAAATAGTCGTTTTTTACAACGCATCTTGCCTATTATGCAGCAGCATAAAAATATATTTTATCTGCAACAAAATAAACCATTTCCTGATATTCCAGATTGTCCTGCTAATCAACAGATAAAAAAGAAAGTCGATGCGCCTTATAAAACACTGGATCAGCAGCAGGTTGTTAATGCAATTAAAAATAATATTCTAAATAAACAAAATAATCCTGTTGTATTGATTTCAGATCGGGGAAGAGGTAAGTCTTCTGCGCTTGGTTTGGTAGCAGGGCAATTATTACAACAGGGTGTAAAAAATATAATTGTGACAGCTCCTGGGCTAACAACCAGTGAGCCTGTGTTTCGACATGCTTATCAGGTCTTGCCTGAAGCAAAGTTAAATCGTAGTGAATTGTTATGGAAAGATAGTCTGTTAAAGTTTATAGCTCCTGATGCATTGTTAAAAGAAAAACCACAGGCTGATTTATTACTGGTTGATGAGGCGGCATCTATACCTTTGCCTATGCTAGAAGGTTTTTTAAAATTTTATCCTGCGATTACATTTGCCACAACAATACATGGTTATGAAGGAACAGGTAGAGGCTTCGCATTAAAGTTTAATAAAGTTCTGGATCAGACTACACCCAATTGGCAATGTTTTAAAATGGAAGAACCAATACGTTGGGCTGCGGATGATCCTGTTGAATGCTGGGTTGATAAACTGTTATGTATGGATGCTGATTTACCTGAAGTGTCTGATATTAACGAAATAAATATTTCTAATTGCATAGTGAATGAAGTTAATCGTGATGAACTAATCAATGATAATAAAAAACTAACATCAATTTTTTCACTTTTAGTTTTTGCACATTACCGGACAAAGCCTTCTGATTTAAAGCACTTGCTTGATGATTCTGGAGTAAGGCTTTATGTGCTGGAATACCAACATAAAATATTAGCGGCTATTTTAATAAATGAGGAAGGTGGTTTTGATAAAAAACTATCATCAGATATTTATTGTGGTAAGCGTCGGCCAGCGGGACATTTGTTACCTCAAACGCTGACCTTTCATGCCGGTTGTGAGCATGCGGCGACATTGAGCTATGCGCGTATTATGCGTATTGCTGTTCACCCACAGTTACAGAACAAGGGATTGGGTAGCTACTTTTTAAATAAAGTTGTAAAAAGCGAAGCTCAGAAAAATGTGGTTGCAATTGGAACAAGTTTTGGTTCGAATATTGACTTAATACGGTTTTGGCAGCGAGCTGATTTTAAGAGTGTACGGTTAGGTTTTACTCGTGATCATGTAAGTGGCGCACATTCTGTGGTAATGATGAAACCCTTTAATAAGCAGGGCGAAGAAGTTTTCAAAGATGTTAGAGATAAGTTTAATTGTTATTTGCCTGTCTGGATTAAAGAACCGCTTGCTGATATGCCAGAAAATATACTGCAATTATTAGCTAAAGAAGCTGTAATAGACTCTAAAGAGTTAAGTGATTCAGACTGGAAGGAAATTAAGTCATTTGTGTATACACATCGAGGTTATGAAACCTGTATGTGGCCTGTTAAAAAACTTATAAGGCAAGCACCTGAATTGTTTGAGTGTCTTAATAAGATAGAAAAACAGATAGTGACTGAAAAAGTTAAAAACAATTCCTCCTGGTCTGATGTAATTAAACAGCTTAACTTAAAGGGCAGGGCCGAAGCTGTAAGTTTATTGCGTGAGGCTGTATCTAAAATGATTAAAGATATGATTTTAGAATAGTATATTTATATTATTATTAATTTTGAGATTATAAATGGCTCATGGATTATAAAATATAAGGTAGTATTCTTTTACTGAATTAAAGACAATTATTAGGAAAACACTATGAAGTGGCTTGAAAATCTACCATTTTCGACATTAATTATTATTTCACTGGCTTTAGGCTTAGCTCCGTTTGCGCCAGAACCACATTTGTGGGAAAAGTTAAAAATGTTATTTGATGGTGGCCTGACAAAGCCGATTGATATATTTGATTTGTTTATGCATGGTACGCCCGTTATTTTACTAATTATAAAAACATCTATTTATATAAAAAAGAAAGGTGTTAATTAATCTGTAACAGCTTGCGCTCTTAGATTCTTAAGCATCATATAAGGTAATATTTTTTGAATTATATTAATAATCCATATCGGTAACCAGCCTTTGGGGTCTGCATGAAATATAAGTTCAACATTTGTCTGATTACTGTTTAATGCGGTTAGTGTATAAATACTTTCAATTAGATTGGCTCGTACACGATCTTCATTGACCGGCATAAAATCACTGGTTTCTGATCTCATGCTATAAATAATTTTATTATCATCATTTTGTAATTGACTAATGCGGTATACAAAGTCTCTATCTGATGCTGGCCAGGGTGCTGAAAAGAGACTGTATTCTAACTTTTCAGTGTTTGAGAATGTATGTAATATACTGGAATGGTCAAGAAAAGGAATCCAGTTTTTTCGGTTTTCTACATTATCCAGAATTTTCTGGACTTTTTTTATTGATGTATTAATTGTTACCAGTGTTTTAACTTTTATAATTCTTGATTTATCGGTTTCTTTGATATAGACAATCACACCATCATTATCTTTAATCTTTTCCCAGCTGTGGATTGAAGTTAGTTCGTCAGCATTAATTATTCCTGTATGAAAATATAGAAAAAAATATAAAATCACAGGCAGTATTTTTTTCATTTTATATTTGATCTGTTCTTATAAACAAGTTTATTTTCCAGTAATCAGCCCCGTTATAACCTGTATTAAAGCATTCTGGAATATGGATTGATCTTCAAGAATATGAGATTTGTTGTTTTCCAGCTCTTCAAAGAACTCGCCTGCATTTTTTTCCAGAACCTTATCTCCTTTTCTGTCAACAAATATAAGTTTTGCTTCATCAAACAGTATGATTGAAAGTTTTAAGCGTCTTACAGCTTTTTCTTCTCCATTGTAAACTTTAAACCATACGCCAAGTTTAACGTCTTTCGGTAATTTTGATAAATCATCTTTTGACTTTTTTATTTTTTCTTCCAGTGGGTTTCTTTCTTCTGTGTTATCACTTGCAGTGGATTCTTTCTGAGATTTATTTTCTGTTTTATTATTCTCAGCATCAGATAGTCTCTTTTTATGTATGGTTCTTAATATTTTAATAGACGAGTCGATACTGTCTTTGTTTTGCTTTGTTTTATAAAGTTCGTTTTTAATTCGTTCGGTTAATTCTTTTGAGTTGTTTTTTAATAATAATAATTCAATTTTTGAACTGACAGGTTGTAAGCTGTAAATTAGCTGCTGTAATAGATCAACTACATTCATCCACTCCTGGCTTTCATTGCCATGATGCAAATATATATTTAGCATCAAATTAGACCAGTGTTTTACTATTAATGGCTTTACAGGTGCTGGTAATGTTTTTCCTTTCGTTTGATGTTTTAGCTCTGTTAGAATTATTTGTCTGGCATGTTCTTTAAGTATTTGTTTGTGTGTTTCAGCTTCTTTTTCGTCATGTTTGTTTTTTTCAATAGTAAGCAATCGGCTTAATGCTGCCAGTGATGTATTAAAGCTAATCATATTCTGCTCAAATGTTGTAAGCAGTTGCTCTATGATTAATTCGATAGTTTTATATAGAGTGTTTTTATTGTCTTCTATGCCTATACCCAAATGTGCAATAGTGTCTAAAACATTGCGTGCAGGATGTTTGTTGTTGTGAAAGAACTGATTATCTAATAATGCAATTTTAATAAGAGGAATCTGTAATTGTAGGAGCAGAGTTTTCATTGCATCAGAAATATTTTTGTCACGCAGAAAAGCGCCAAATAACATTTCAACAAAATCTATGGTTCTTCCATCGATCTGGCTTAATGACTTTGTGATAACAGAATTACTTAGCTTTGCCATGCCATTGAGTAAGGCATGCTTAAAATCATCGGTATTGATATTAATCTGTTGGCCGGGGATGTATTCTGCTTTATAGCTTAATTGCAAGCTGGTAAGTGCTTTTATTATGTCTCTGCGGTCATGGAACTGCTTGCCCGTTACTACTTGTGCGGTTGATGTAGTAGTTTTGCCATCTCCTGTTTCATTTATGAAATTTTTTATGGCTTTAGCGACATGCTCAGGATCTTTTAGATCTGTCTTTTCAGAGGCGTCTGGTTTGTCATCATCGTTAGACATACATTGTTCCATATATAATGAGACCTTTGCACGATATATTCATGAGTAAAAATGACTAAATTTTCACTGCTTTTTGTTAGAAAACTTGCCAATAGTTGGCTATTAGCTGCGTTTCCTGCCTCAATCAGTAAAATTTTAGCGCAATTTTCTTTCGCGCCTCTATCATGCAAAGGCCTCATAATGTTATTTCCTTAGTCTATCGAAGCTAAGAATAATTACAGAGTTATATTTTCAATATTTAATTGTAGTTCAAGGTGTTTTAAAATGCAGGGGGCAGGGTATCCCTAGAAAACCCCGACATCCAGGTATGAGCGTGCTATTTTGCTAATGGATGCAACGTAGGCAGCAGTTCGTAAATCATGAACTTTGGCCTCATTATCTAATGTTGCTCGAATCTGTTGATAAGCCAGGCGCATAGTATCATCCAGACCAGAGCGTACTAAATCCAGTTCATCTGCACCTTTGGTTATTGTGCCTCGTAATGTTTCGGAAACTTTAGAGCCGGTAACTTCTTCCAGCATATTGGCTACCTGATGGCCGCGTAGTTCATCGTGACGTTTCTGCATGCGTCCAAAACGCATGTGTGAGATATTTCTAATCCATTCAAAATATGAAACTGTTACGCCACCGGCATTAGCATATGCGTCAGGAATAATGATAGTGCCTTTTTTATTAAGAATTTCATCTGCTCCAAAAGTAACGGGGCCATTGGCTGCTTCAACGATTAATTTGGCTTTTATACGGTCTGCATTTTCTAATGTAATCTGACTTTCCAGAGCGGCGGGAATTAGTATGTCACAGTCTTTTTCAAGAACTGCCACACCATTTTCTTCATGTTTTGCTCCAGGGAAATTTTTAATAGTATGGTGCTCAGAAATATGATTATATAAATCTTCAATATTTATACCGTCATTATTAATTAATGCGCCATCCCGTTCAATAACTGCTGTAATTATTACGCCATCTTCTTCAGATAAAAATTTTGCGGCATGATAGCCTACATTTCCCAGCCCCTGAATAACACAGGTTTTACCATCCATAGAGCCTGTCATATTGGCGGATTTTACATCTTCGGGGTGGCGGAAGAATTCTCTAATAGCATACTGTACGCCACGGCCAGTGGCTTCTACACGACCCTGAATGCCTCCATGATGTATGGGCTTACCAGTAACACAGGCAACGTAGTTGATGTCATCTGGGTGTAGATGTTTATAGGTGTCTGCAATCCAGGCCATCTCTCTCTGGCCTGTACCAATATCGGGGGCTGGCACATTGGTTGATGGACTTAAAAAACCTTTGCGTACCAGTTCAAGTGTAAAACGGCGAGTAATAGCTTCAAGCTCATCTCTGTCATATTGGCTGGGATCAATAACAAGTCCGCCCTTAGAGCCACCAAAGGGAACATCGACAATGGCACATTTATATGTCATTAGTGCGGCCAGTGCTTCAACTTCATCCTGGTCTGCATAAGGGGCAAATCGAATGCCGCCTTTTGAGGGTAAGCGATGAGTGCTATGAGTTGCGCGCCAGCCTGTAAATACTTCAATCTTGCCCCGAATTTTTACTGGAAACTGAACCTGTAATACAGCATTACATGACTTGATGGCCAGAGCAGTGCCCTCTTCTAATTCCATGGCGGCCATTGCTCTATCGACCATAAGGTCAACACTTTCTCTGAAGGAGGGTTCGTTGATTGCGTGAGTCATATTTATTTTTCCAGTGTGATTGTTATTTTCTTACTATTACTAAAAGCACATATTTGGCTAAATTCAAGTAAAATGCTGATTATTTTTTAAATAAAAACAATCATTTATGGCGATTATCTGGCAAAAAAAGACAGCAGATACTGTTTATGAGTTACGCAGTGCAGGCAATACAAAACGTCTGTATACCAATGGTGTTTTTCATACGCAGTTTAATTCCCGGCAGCCTCTAACAGGGCATGTCTGGGATTTGTTAATGCTGCCCGCATTTTTTTATCAGCCTGGTGAAATTAAACGAGTACTGGTTTTAGGTGTGGGAGGTGGTGCGGTTATTCAGATGCTGCGCAGGTTTGTAGAGCCAGAAAATATTATTGGTGTTGAATTAAACCCGGTGCATTTATATGTGGCAAGACGTTTTTTTAATGTTAAAGGTAAAGATGTTTTTCTATATAAAGCAGATGCAATTAACTGGGTAAAAAATTATAAAGGTGAGAAGTTTGATTTAATTATTGATGATCTTTTTGGTGAGCAGGATGGTGAGCCTGTTCGAGCAGTTAAGCCGAATACTGTCTGGTTTAAGCTATTATTAAAGCATTTAACGGTCAGTGGTTTAATAGTAGCTAATTTTATTGATATAAATGAACTGAAAAAATCGGCTGGATTAGATAGTAAAGCAGTAACTAAAAATTTCTCTTCTGTATTTCAATTGACCAGTACATTTAATGAGAATTTTGTTGGTGCTTTTATTAGAAAGAAAACATCGAGTCAGAAGCTAAGAAAACGACTGATTGAAACACCGGGGTTAAACCCCGCTCTTAAAACCAGTCGTTTACGTTATCGTATACGAAAGCTAAAATAATCAGACTTCTTGATCAGAGTATCCCTAGTGCTCGCAACTGCCGCCGTGTTGATGAATATGGCCGTGACCAATTTCTTCTTCACTTGCATCACGAACATCAACAATATGCACATCGTAATGTAAAGTAATACCCGCTAGAGGATGATTGCCATCGATGGTTATTTTATCGCCATTGATTTCACTGATTGTAATCATAACCATTGCACCATCTTCTGATTGAGAATGAAACTGCATGCCCGCTTCAAGATTGTCTGCCTGTTCTTCATCAAACATGGATCTTTCAACAACCTGTGTAAATTCAGAGTTGTATTCGCCGTAAGCATCTTCAGGTTTGATAACAAGATCGAACTTTTCATCTTTGCTTTTACCTGTGAGCGCATTTTCTAAACCGGGAATAATGTTGTCAGCGCCGTGTAAATAACAAAAGCTGCCATCATTAGACTGGTCAATGATTTTGCCCTGATCATCTTTTAATGTGTAATTGATAGTAACTGCTTTTTGATTCTGAATAGTCATAGTTAATTGAGTGTTTGTTAAAAATGCACATTCTATAACATATAGCATGGAAATATTTGGAATAATTAGCAGGTTAATGTGGAGGCTTACTGAATTTTTTTGCGTACATCCTTTATGACTTTAATGAGATGCTGGCGTGTTGCTTCTGGTATTTTTGTTTCTTCAGAAATCAGTGTGGTAAAAGATTGTGTTTTATCTTTAATGCTTTGAATAATATCTGTGGCATCATTTTTCTGTAGTGAAAAAGATTCACCTAATTTTATTAAGCTGGGGTATAGCGCATCTTCAATAACAAATGGAATGGCGGATAATAAATTATGTCTTGGCCAGGCTCGCATGGGGGCAGGGTCGTAAACGGGTGATATGCGGGTCTCATGATTGCCGCCAAGAAAAGCCAGATTTTCCAGATGCAGGTCTCCGTTGCCAGTAAAAATAGCGGTAATAAAACGGTGATAAACTTCGTGCTGTGCTTCAGATGCATTGATATTGGCAATGCGAGGCATGGTGTTTAGCATAGTGCCAATGCGTTCCATTTCTGTGTCTGTTGAGCTTTGTATATCGGATGCGCCGGATGCCATAACTGAGAAAAAACTTTCCATGGGAATGGGGCAACCTTCTTCGTTACGGTCAAATCGTTCAATGGCAATCAGGTTCATGCCATCAATGTGTGTACACCAGTGGCGTGGCACTTCGAACCCCATTGCTTTATGCATATCTAATGCAATGGCTTCCAGTGCGGCCAGTCCAGCATATTCAGGGTATTCAATTTTTAAAATAACATCGGTATATTTTTGATGGTTGACTGCTTTTGTGCCGGGTTCAGCTATTGAGCCATCCCATTTTTCTTTGTCGGGTATGGCAACCAGCATTTTAGGAATCATGCCGCCAACAGAAGGGGTGGGGCCGATAAGTGAAACGATATCAATATCTTCCAGTGCAGCTGTGACCTGTATATCCTGTCTAACAAAATCCCAGAACACAGATCGTTTGCTAATAGCGGAAGCGGCCTGATGTTTCTGTGAGTACCAGCGTTCGGCTTCAAGATCGTCCTTAAATACATCGATATGGCCAATACCATTACGGCCTGTGAGCATGAGTAATTCCCATTCGGTATCAAAACCTGGTATAGGAGGAGGGGTGTTTTTTGCCAGCATTTCGGCATAGGCACGGCGTTGAATATTATTGCTGGCGCGTCCGGGAATCAGAGCCATAAGGCGAGGGTGTAGGGGTAAAATCTCACTGGCCTGATGTATTACTGGATTATTGCCATATAAGGCAGGGCTGGTGAGCAGTGACAGGCCTGAAATAGTATCCTGATTTAGAAAATCATCGGTATAGCTAAAACGAGTTTCAGAACCTGTAGCAACCAGATTGCCCATTTTTACTGGACCATCTGCACAATGACTCCAGATAACAGCGTGGCGGTCTGGCATTAGAATAGCTTCCCTTCACGTATAGCATTTAGAGTGTCGCCGTCAGGTACCAGTGTTAGCCTTAGCCCGGTCATAATAGCCATTTCATTAACAACGCCAAAATCTCCTGAACCACGTGTTTTCATTCTGGACAGGGTTTCAGGAGAGATACCGGCACGAATAGCCAGTTCCTTTTGGGATATATTGCGTTCTTTGGCGGCCTGAAATATTTTATCCAGTACCTGATTAAATGTATTTTTGTGAATATCGTCAATCATTATTGATAAAATCATCAATTCTAAGTGACTAGATTATAGTCTTATTATGTATATTGATCAAATAATCAAGATGTATGGTTTATTATATTGGTTGGCATAGATAATTGATGATATCGTCAATTAAATAAGAGGCTGTATTAGTAACGGTTATTTTGTAGCGTGAATTTGATTAAATTCTTTTAGTGAGGCGTGATTAAAGTCACGTGTACGATATTTTATATATTGGCTGAATAACTTATATTCTTCAATAAGTGCGGGGTCAGAAAAGTCCAGGGTTTTATTAATCATGTTTTCGAAACTGGAAATATGATCAATTAATTGATCCATCTCTTCAATGGGGCAGGGTGATTTCTTTGATGCCATTATGCTATCGCCAGTTTATTGTTTTGAAGCTCTTCGCAGTGCTGAAATAAATTACGAGTCCACTGGATGTAAGGTGCTGTTGAATTACGGGTCAGCGTTGTTAAATTATTTAGTTTTGTGATTTCACTAGCTGCCCAGGTTGTTTCCTGATCTGAGTCGACGGTATGAATTTTATGCTGTATGTCTTTAAGGCATTCTTCCAGGTAGCAGCTAAATAGATAACATGCATTCTGAAAGTCAGTGTCTGCAGGGTTATCGGTGTATGCAATGACATCACCAAAATCGATGATTTCCTGGATTAGTTTATTGAGTTCTTTCATCATCTACCACTTTTTTTCATTAATTTGTAACTTGTGTCGTGTATTTTACGGATAGAACCCATGTGATGTTAGTCACAAAAAGCTGAAATATTTGTCAGAAAAATCTGATAAATGGGCTGAGGTGTATTTATTTGGGGTGGTACTGCTGGAATATCAGGCGCAGCCAGCATCTTTTGAAAAGATGCTGGCTGGTTATTAATGATTATTTGTTAATATGAGCGGTGATTTTCAGATCTTTATCGGCCAAAGCGGTTGCCATGCGAGCTAAATTGTCTTCATAGGCGAAAATCTTGTCGCTGCTGCCTTCTGCTTCCAGAATGATTTCTCTGGTTTTAGGATTTTTAACCGTAATTTTCCAGATATTATCGCTTAGCTTTTGTCTTAGAACGCTAAATGGTAAATTAGCAAATCCCCAGTTTTTTGATTCACTGCTCATTAGTGATACGGTTAATTTCTGCAGATTAGCCAGCCCGTCATAAGAAGAATTGCAGGCGGCCTTGCTGATTGTCTGTCGTGCTATTTTTAAGTCTCTAATGGCTTCAACGTGCCGTGATTCTGGACTATATTGCGTGTTGTTAATTAAATTGTTTTTCATATTGATTCCTTTTGGGCTAAGGGGGAGAAGCAGTTTCATGTTTCTAGTGATTGTGTTCCCTAAATGCACCTTGCTTCTTAGCAATTGAATCCGATAAGTTGGTCGGGTCAATAAGTCTATATGATTTATGAGTAAAAAATACATGAAAAGTAATAAAATGTGAATAAATAGACACTTTATTTTAAAAATAAGGCTTGTTTTATTTTAAATAAGTTTATTCTAATATTTTGTATCTTATTGTTTGTATTATTAAAATAGATATTACCAGTATAAAAAGATGGTTTTTAGAGAAATAAAAATTATTGATAGTTTAATATCGAAAACTGGCTTAGGTGCAATAATATGGCTCACATACAAAGTATAAATTGAGAAAAATTATGAAGTTAGGGTATTTAATTGTCCTGTTGCTATCGGCTCTGTTGTTTATTGGCGGGCCTGATGCAAATAGTCATAGAATTTTTAAGGAATTCTGGGATACGGGGCATATGGCGTTATTTGCGGGTTTAGCCATAATTTTACTGTCTTTGCCTTTGTTTAATAAAAAACCATGGTGGTTCTGGTTTGTATTAATAACCCTGTTTTCTCTTGTTCTGGGCATGTCTGTTGAAGTCATTCAGTCAGTTATTGGTCGCTCTTTCGATATGGATGATTTACTTAATGATTTGCTGGGTGGTTATCTGGGGTTGCTGATTTTTACTGCATTGCAATCCCAGCGTTCCATTGCGATTCGAGTTGCCATGTATCCATTGATGCTGTTAGTCATTGTGATTGTGTTGAGACCGCTGGCATTTGTGATTATTGATGAGTTTGTTATGGAAGATGAGTTTCCGGTACTGGCCGATTTTGAAACCCCTTATGAATTAAGTCGCTGGGATAAAAATTTAGCCTCATTTTCTATTGATGACAGGCAAACACGCTATGGTAAAAAAGCCATGCGCATTGAATTTTCTACTGGAAAATATCCGGGTATTTCATTAAATGCTTTTCTACGTGACTGGCAGGATTATGTAGCTGTTAAGTTCAGTATTTATAATACTACTGATATAGATTTAATAATGGAGTTAAAAATATATGACTGGCAGCATATTAATAATGGTTATGAGTATAGTGATCGATTTAACAGAGAGTTAACTTTACGACCTGGCTGGAATGATTTTAGTATTGCCATGGAAGAAATTCAGGCTGCGCCGAAGCAGCGCTCTATGATGTTGGGCGATATTGCCAGTTTTAGTTTGTTTTTACATGAGCTGGATAAGCCAATGACCATGTATTTTGATGGTCTAAGGCTATCCAGCTCTAAATAATTATATTGTCGGTAAGGGGTTTATTTAACAGATTCAAGTAAAGCCGCAAGGCCTTCTTTCAGGGTGCTATCAGCGACAACATTTAGTTTTTTATTCATGCGGGCAGGGTTTGCCAGCGAATGAACAATATCGCCCTCTCGTGGTGACCCATGAATAATTTCTGTTTCAGTTCCTACCAGTTCAGAAAGTGTATTGATTAAATCAAGCAGTGATGTTTTCTTTCCGGTGGCCACATTACACGCGCCCTGATAATCACTTTTTAATGCGGCGACATTAGTGCGAGCTACATCACGTACATAAATAAAATCACGTGTGTGTAGCCCATCTCCATTAACCGTTACTGCCTGATTTTCAGTAATGCGATCTACAAATAAAGCGATCACGCCAGCATAAGGTGATTTGGGGTCTTGCCTGGGGCCATAAACGTTGAAAAATCGCATGCCCAATGATGAGAATCCATAAAGGCGATAGTAGAGATCGGCATAATCTTCATTAATCTGTTTTTCCAGCGCATAGGGTGCAAGTTGTTTTACGGTTACATCTTCATCCAGCGGTAGTGAAGGTGGTTCTCCATAAATCGCTGCGGAAGATGCATATACAAAACGCTCAACCCCCTGTTTTTTGCATGCTTCGAGTACGTTCAGATACCCCATAATATTTTGTTGTGCAGAATGAATAGGGTCTTCCAGAGAAGCAACAACAGAAACCTGAGCCGCCAGATGCAGGCAATGGCTAATCCCTTCCATAGCTTTATTAACTGTATCGGCATCGCGCATATCGCCTTCGACAAACTCCAGTAAAGGGTGTGATTCTGGCAGATTGCTACGATGACCCGATGATAAATTATCCAGTACTCGAACAGCTATGCCTTCTTCCATCAGTAGATCGGCAGTGTGTGATCCAATAAAACCAGCTCCGCCAGTAATTAATACTTTTTTCATTCCTTAACCTTTTATTATGAGTTGTTTTTAGCGTAGAGATTGTAATGAACTTATTGTAGTTCGCAAAGAGGCAATAATCATATAAAATGTGGCGTTTTCTTCGATTACTTAGTTGCGCAGAGGCAAACAGAATGGCAAATATGAAAGTTGGTGTGGTGATGGGCAGTAATAGTGACTGGCCTGTTATGCAGCATGCCGTACAACAGCTTGAAGCCTTTGGTATCGATTATGAAGCGCGAGTCGTTTCAGCTCATCGAACACCTGATTTATTATTTGAATATGCAGCCACTGCTCGTGAGCGTGGTCTGGCATGTATTATTGCAGGTGCGGGAGGCGCTGCTCATCTGCCTGGTATGCTGGCCTCTAAAACAACTTTACCTATTTTAGGCGTGCCTGTGAATTCACGTTATCTAAAAGGTATGGATTCTTTGTTATCTATAGTACAAATGCCCAAAGGTGTTCCTGTGGCCACTTTTGCAATTGGTGAAGCGGGTGCGGCAAATGCAGGTTTATATGCTGTTTCAATTCTGGCAAATCAGGATAATGAATTAGCTGAAAAGCTTGCTGACTTCAGAGCAGATCAGCAGGACGCGGTATTGGCGATGGAATTGCCACCGGAACAAAAATGATATTACCTGGTTCAACTCTTGGCGTATTAGGTGGCGGTCAGTTAGGTCGCATGTTTTGTGTTGCTGCGCGTACTATGGGATATAAAACAGTTGTACTTGATCCCGACTTATCCAGCCCTGCGGGGCATATTGCCGATAAACACATCAAAGCAGATTTTACAGATCAGCAGGCGCTAGATCAGCTAGCAGATCAGTGTGATGTTATTACCACAGAATTTGAAAATGTACCGGCTGATAGTTTGAAGTATCTGGCAACTAAAAAGCCTGTATATCCATCGGCACAGTCTGTTGAAATTGCGCAGAATAGAATTGATGAAAAGAATTTTGCCAAACAGCATGGCATTGAGCCAGCACCTTTTGCGGCAGTTTATTCTGAACAGGATCTTAATCTGGCAGTTGAGTCTATAGGCCTTCCTGCAATATTAAAAACAGCAACATTAGGTTATGACGGAAAAGGCCAGTTTGTTATTGAAAGTATGCAGCAGGCGCTTGATGCTTATCAAAGCATGAAGAGTGTTGTCTGTGTGCTGGAAAAAAAGCTGCCACTTAAGCTGGAAATTTCTGCACTATTAGCACGTAATGCCAGTGGTGATGTGCAGTGTTATCCCCCTGCTGAAAATGAACATATAAATGGCATATTGCATCAGTCAATTGTGCCTGCCAGAGTAAGCCAGACATTGGCTGAACAGGCAAAAACACAGGCAATTAAGCTGGCTGATTCACTGGATTATGTCGGTATACTGGCTGTGGAATTTTTTATTACAGAAGATGATCAACTAATCTTTAATGAAATGGCACCGCGCCCTCATAACAGCGGTCATTACAGCAAAGATGCTGCGGTAACATCTCAGTTTGAGCAACAGGTTCGTGTTATGTGTGGCTTAAAACCGGGTGATACGCGACTTATATCACCCGTTGTTATGGTCAACTTATTAGGTGATCTGTGGCATCCTGACTGGCAGGTGCTGTTTGCAGAAGCAGGTGCAAAACTGCATCTCTATGGTAAAGAAGAAGCCAGGCCTGGCCGTAAAATGGGGCATTTTAATGTTTTAGCTGATAACGTTGAATCTGCTATTGAAACTGCCAGTAAGATATTCAGGCAGCTATCTAAATAGATAAACATCACATTTACGATAATCGTGATTGATGTTTATTACCTCTAAAGTCATAATCAAAATATAAATATTATGAGACCTTTGCACAATATATTCACGAGTAAAAATGACTAAAATTTCACTGCTTTTCGTTAGAAAACTTGCTAATAGCTGCGTTTCCTGTCTCAATCAGTAAAATTTTAGTGCATTTTTCTTTCGCGCCTCTATCGTGCAAAGGTCTCATTATAAATTTCTCTAAAAATTAGAGACTTATTTTCTGTTTCTGGAGTTTTTCTATGTCTGCATCCGTTAAAGAATTTGAAGGTTTATTAGACAGGCCTGAAAATCAAAACATGATTGAATTTTTAAAACGGCATCAACCATCAGTACATACAGATATGGTTGATTTATTGGTGAAATCTGTCGAGCCATTACCGGATGTGGAATTTTATTGCCCAGATACAGATAACCACGCCTACTATATTGCACATACACAGGATGGCGTAATGTTTGCGGCAGCAATGGGATTAAGTGCACTTATGTTTCGTTTGCCTAAACAGGCAATATCTGGTGCGCTGGTAAAAGGTGGTGAAATCATAAAAGAAATTGGTGATAGCTGGGTAAGCTTTAATCCTTTCTGGCCAGAAAGAGAAGATGAAGATATAACTCAACTTCGGGAATATCAGCAAATGTGTAAACTGGCTTATCATCATGCTATATCCCTCGGTAAATAATATGTCATTAATATCTATCTGCCTCTATGCGATTTTATAAACTCCTCGCCATTTTTGGTGTATTAATTATGATTGCCGCCATTCTTTTTTCATGGATGCGGCTACAGCACCTTGAAGAAAATGTAAGCGCTATTTTTGAAGAAATAGTTACTGCAAATCTGGAAGTAACAGGTTTAAAAACAGAACTGCGGCATATTAATAAAGTTTTACAGGTTGCAGATCATGCGGAAAAAAAGAATATTACAGTTGATGATATTACCTATACGGCTTATGAAGTAGAACGTTTACGTACAGAGAAAGACGCGATACTTCTGCATGTAAAAGAAAAAGAACTGGATTTAATTACCTCGTCCAGTATTAAAAAAAATGTTATGAATGAAGTCAGGTTGTTGTTTGTTGCGGCACTTGTTATTTTGCTACTGGGTACACTAATGACAGTGTTTGGTTTAATAGGCTGGTATTTTAAAATTGAGTTATTTGAAGACAGAAGAAGGAAGCCCAGATAACTATTTAAATTTATTTTTTTCAAGGACGGCCTTTAAAAATAACATTGCATAAATAACCTGTAAAGCACTTTTTATCTCTATATGAATTTTTTATTATTTGCTTGACCATGTTCTTTTATTATTCTATAAACTTTCTTAAGTGCAAAACGAAATTAAATAAGGAGGTGATCAAACTACGCATATATGAATTAGAAATCAGTTATTAGTTTGTTTAATTGAGATTTCATAAAAGGGTACTCATATGGCTAGAAGATCAAATGCGCAAAGAAAGACGACTAAGGCATCTCGAAGACGAGGGCCTGATAGTTCAGTAGTCGTTGATATAAACTCATACAATTCATTTCTTGAAACCCATCCCATCTCCGCAAAAGCAGCTCCACCACTCCAGGCAAAAACACAATCACAGGGTCAATATATTGCAGCAATTAAAGCACATAAGCTGACTTTTGGTGTTGGACCTGCGGGCACAGGAAAAAGTTACTGTGCAGGTGCAATAGCAGCAGAAGAACTTGAAAGTCGACGAATTGAAAAAATTATTATCAGTCGTCCTGCTGTTGAAGCGGGTGAAAATATGGGCTTTTTACCGGGAGATCTGCAGGAAAAATTTGATCCTTATTTTGATGCTTTCAGAGACTGCCTAAATGAGAGACTCGGTAAAGGTGTTGTTGAATGTGGACTTAAAAATGGCCGCATTGTTGTTGCTCCCTTAGCTTATTTGCGGGGTAAAACATTTAATGATGCTTTTGTTGTTTTAGATGAAGCACAAAACTGTACGCGGAATCAGTTAAAAATGTTTTTAACGCGCATAGGTGAAAATTGCAGAGTCGTTGTTAACGGTGATATTAATCAGTCAGATATTGGAACACAATCTGGATTGCAGGATGCTATTGACAGACTATGTGGTCTTCATTCAGTATACGTCCATGAGTTTGAACATGATGATATTGTTCGTAGCGGTTTAGTAAAAGATATTCTTTTAAGTTACGAAAATTAGTCATAATAATTGCCTGATTGAGCGGGCAATACCGGATAACAATAATAAGCATTATATTTGTTATTAACAGGGCGCTTTAGCGCCCTTTTTTATTTCCTATATTTTTAACTACAGTTTTAAATTTATGTCACGTTATCGACCCCCACAACCCAAAGGTTCATGTTATATAACACCAGAAGGTAAAACGGTGTTAGCTGAAGAACTTGATTTTCTCTGGCATAAACGTCGCCCAGAAGTTGTTAAGGCATTATCGGCGGCTGCGGCTGAAGGCGATCGTTCAGAAAATGCAGAATACATTTACCGAAAAAAAGAACTGGGCGGCATTGATCGTCGAGTGCGTTTTTTATCAAAGCGTTTAGAAGAACTTAAAGCTGTTGGGCAAATACCGGATGATGCATCAAAGATATTTTTTGGGGCATGGGTTGAACTTGAAGATGAAGAAGGCAATACACTTCGCTATAGAATTGTTGGGCCGGATGAATTTGATATGGAAAAAGAATATATCAGTATGGATTCTCCTGTTGCCAGGGCATTAATGAAGAAATCAGAGGGAGATGATGTAGTGGTAAAAAGCCCTAAAGGTAAGCTGGTGTATGTGGTACTGGAGGTTCGTTATACAGCATTTGAATAGTCTGTTTTTGGCTAAAGAAAACTAAATTCTGGCCGCTAAGCTATAAGGAGTGCTTTTTATCTTACTGGTATCTTATGGTCTATCGATTAGTTATCCTGCTTTTATGTCTTTTATTGCCTGCATCAGCGCAGGCGATCAGGCATTATCAGGCTTCTATTGAGCAGTCTCAGTGGTCGACTCATTCAACTAAAATCCGTTGTGAGTTAAACCATACTATTCCAAGGTATGGGCAGGGCAGTTTTGTTCATTCTTCCGGTGGTGAACTGTCTTTTATTGTTAACTCATCCCTGCCGGCTATGCGTGATAGTGTGGCAAGCGTATTATCTATAGCGCCTTTCTGGAAGCCTGCGCCTGATAAAGAGATCGGTCAATTAGCTCTGGTGAAGGGTAAGATGCCGCTTTATGTCAGGGGAGAGTTGGCTACGCGTATGCTGTATGAACTGGATTTAGGCATGTCGCCAACATTTCAGTATAAGGATTTTTTTGAAAAGAATGACGATATTCGTGTGGGTATTTCATCAATACGTTTTCGAGATCAGCTCGCTGATTTTCAGCAATGTGTTAGCCAGTTAATAGATTTTGATACGCTAAAAAGTACAGCTATTCATTTTAATACTAATAAATATAAATTAAATTCCGCAGCAAAAAAACAACTGGAAGCCCTGGCTATATACGCCAGTTATGACAAGTCTATCGAAATCTTTATCGAAGGGCATACCGATAACAGGGGGAGCAGGCGTTATAACTTAAAGCTGTCGAAGCGCAGGACAAATGCGGTAAAAGATTATTTCAAATCGAAAGGCGTTGCTGAAAAACAAATTCAATTCCGATCATTTGGTGAAAAGCATCTTATTTCCAGAAAAAACAGAAGATTGAGCCAGGCATCTGACAGGCGTGTAGAAGTTACATTTAGTAAGCCAAAGTAGTTAAACCTGTAAAAATCAGTTGCCCTGTCTGTTTGCACCATCATTCTGTATAATGCGCTGCCTGATTATTCTATATTCGTCGGAGCACGTGCATGTCCAAGGTTAACAAAGTCGTACTCGCCTATTCTGGTGGTCTTGATACTTCAATTATTCTGAAATGGCTGGAAGATACTTATGGCTGTGAGGTCATAACCTTTACTGCTGATATTGGTCAGGGTGAAGAAGTTGAACCTGCACGAGTCAAGGCTCAGGCAATGGGTATCAAGCAGATTTATATTGAAGATCTGCGAGAAGAATTTGTGCGTGATTATGTGTACCCCATGTTCCGAGCCAATGCCATATATGAAGGTGAATACCTGCTGGGTACGTCTATTGCGCGCCCTTTGATTGCCAAACGGCTAATCGAAATTGCCAATGAAACAGGTGCAGACGCTATTTCTCATGGCGCTACGGGCAAGGGCAATGATCAGGTGCGTTTTGAACTGGGAGCCTATGCTCTGAAACCGGGAGTGCAGGTTATTGCACCCTGGCGTGAATGGGATCTGAACTCACGGGAAAAATTGATGGCATATGCTGAAGAGCATGGCATTGATGTCGATTTCGCTAAAAATAAGAAAAAATCACCATATTCAATGGATGCTAATTTGCTGCATATTTCTTATGAAGGCGGTATTCTGGAAGACCCCTGGGCAGAAGCAGAAGATGATATGTGGCGCTGGTCAGTATCGCCAGAAGCAGCACCTGATAAGGCAACCTATATTAAGCTGAGTTATGAGAAAGGTGACATAGTTGCAATTGATGGGGTGAAAATGACACCCGCTGACGTGCTCACCAAACTTAATAAATTAGGCGGTGATAATGGCATTGGTCGATTAGATATAGTTGAAAATCGTTATGTTGGTATGAAGTCTCGCGGCTGTTATGAAACACCGGGTGGCACTATTATGCTAAAAGCACATCGAGCCATTGAGTCTTTAACACTGGATCGTGAAGTGGCTCATCTAAAAGATTCTATAATGCCCAAATACGCTGAATTGATATACAACGGTTACTGGTGGAGTCCAGAGCGTGAAATGATGCAAACAATGATCGATGCATCACAGGAACATGTAAATGGTGATGTGCGCATTAAATTATATAAGGGTGCAGTGTCAGCAGTGGGAAGGCGCTCAGAAACAGACTCATTGTTCGATGAAAAAATAGCAACTTTTGAAGATGATGAAGGTGCTTATGATCAAAAGGATGCTGAAGGCTTTATTAAATTAAATGCCTTGCGTTTACGCATTGCAGCGGGGCGGCGTAAGTAGGAGTCGAGGGATCTTGATCTTTACAATACAAGATCCCTCGACTGCGCTCGGGATGACAAAATAAAAGTATTTCAGAATTTAAGAGTTTCTTTGATACTGGTAAAACGATTTTCAATCATTATTAAAGCAACCTATGGACTTTCAGTCCATAGTCGTTGAGTTATGAACTAATGCTTTTAAATTCAAGAAAATTTACAAAAAAGCTAAAATCTCTTCTTCAATATTTTCTTTATCAATAACAATCTTTTGAGTAATTTCTTTGTTAAATAATTCACTGATGATTTCAGGAATTGAAATTCCTGCTTCTTTGGCAATAGATTTTAGTGCATCAATATCGTGAGCATCTTCTTCGCCTGTTAAGGCATTAGCGATAACGGGTGAGAATTTAGTCCATTCGGCTGTTGAATAAGCAATGGTTTTTAATTCTTTTGTTTTGCATGTGTCATAGGCTTTAAAACAGGTTGCCGTGTGAGGATCCATTAAATAGCCTTTTGCGAATGCGCCTTTAATGTATGCTTTGCCTTCATCGTCATTGCAAAAATCGGCAGAAAAAATCTGTTGTATTTTTTTAAGCTCATCTGCTGTCAGTTCATAATATTTTTCATTGTCGAGCTGCTGCATAAGTGCTTTGGTTCTTTCGTTGCCAAACAGGTCAAAAAATATGCGTTCAATATTGGATGATTTTAAAATATCCATAGCAGGTGATGTTGTTGCAATAACAGATAAATCTCTTAAGTCATATTTTCCGGTTTTTATAACCTGAGTCAGAATATTGTTTTTATTTGATGCAATAAGAATTTTTTCTATGGGCAGTCCCATTTTCATTGCGTAGTAACCACCAAGTGCATTGCCAAAGTTTCCGCTGGGTACATCCAGGTAAACTTTTTCACCCATGGTGATCGCATTTTGACGAACCAGTTCAAGATAAGAATGAATATGATAAATGGTCTGAAAAATTATACGGCCAAAGTTAACTGAATTGGCTGCGGATAAATAAATTTTCTTTTCCTGTAATTTTGCTTTAAAACTATCGGATGCTAACAAACTTTTAAGTGCATTTTGTGCGTCATCAAAATCACCTTTAATACCAATAACTTTTAAGTTAGCAGCATCTTCAGTCACCATTTGTAAGCGTTGCACATCAGAAGTGCCTCCATCAGGATACAAACAGGCGACCTGAACATTAGCTTTGTTTTTAAAAGTTTCCAGGGCAGCAGGGCCTGTGTCACCACTGGTGGCCGCCAGTATTAAATAATTTTCTTTGCGTTTTTGAGCCAGAGCGGAAAGTACAATGCCAAAGGGTTGTAACGCCATATCTTTAAAAGCACGGGTTGGGCCGTGGTAAAGTTCGCTGACATATAAATCATCATTTACTTTTACTACGGGTACAGGATTAGATGGATCATCAAAATAATCATAAAGGCTCAGTGCTTTATCAATAATATCCTCGTCGATATCAATCTGGAATGCGCTTAATACATTACGTGCCAGTGTTTTGTAATCTGTATTCAGATGAGCATGTAAAAAATTATCACCCAGGTTGGGTAATGATTCGGGGGAATAAATGCCGCCAAAAGATGATATGGGATTAAGTATGGCTTCAGAAAAACTGACTTTTACAGGGCGTTGGCCGTCATTGCCGCGGGTTTCAATAAAATTCATTATGTATCCAAAAAGATATTGTCAAAATTCAGGTTTGGCATTATATCTAATTTGAGGTGTTGCTACCTCTGGTTTTTATAGGTGATTTTAAGTGGGGGAGTTAAGGCTGTTTTTTGAGCGGTTTTTAATAACCTGAATGAAATGCTCTACCCATTTGGTATCAAATTGAGTGCCTGCATTGCTATTTATTTCCAGAATGGCTCGCATAGCGGGGCGTTTATGTTGACGGTAGGCTCGGCTATTGGTCATGGCCTCAAAGGTATCAGCAATAGCAATCATTTTTGCACCATCACAGATATCTTTGTCTTTTATACCCTGTGGATAGCCCGTACCATCCAGTCTTTCATGATGTTGATAAATAATAGTGGCTGCGCTATCCCAGCCTTGAATGCGCTTTAACCAGCTGTGTCCAAGGTGGCAGTGATTGTTGAGAATAAGTTCTTCATCACAATTCAATTTTGAGGGTTTGGTCAGTATTTCGTGAGGGATAAATGACATTCCCAGGTCATGCAAATAGACTGCGGCAGCTAACTGTTCGGGGTCAACCGGGTTGTTAGCTAGCTGGTTCATTGTCAGACATAAATCCAGTATTCGCTGATTTCTGCCCTGCCAGTTGGGTAGTGCGTCTTCAATATGCTGGCTAAGTTCTATAAAAAACATCATATCTTCGCTGTTTTTTATTTGTGGTGTAGAAATGCTCTGAGAACCCGTGTCCGCGTCTGTTGTTTCTTCCCCAGCTGTTGTTGCATAGTCGCCATCAGGATCAACCTTTTGCAGGGTATCAATAATGGCTTTCTCAAGTTGATCTGGTTCTACCATGCATAAATGATGAATGGCATCGTAAAGACAATGGGTTCTGTCACTATTATCTTCATCTCTAAGCTGTTCTATAGCTAATTCATGAACCTGAGCAATAACGACTAAAATAATGTCACTGGTGCCATGTGCATAGATGTGCCTGTCGTTACGCACATCATCAAGTATATTTTCTAATGTATGTACAATTTCAGATAACTTGCTCAGGCCAACCATGCGCAGGTTGCTTTTTATAGAGTGGATAGTGCGGAAGATGTGGTTGATTAATTCTTTATCAGATGAATCCTGGTCAATCTGAACCAGCACCTGTTGCAGTTCTTCATAAGCATCGGTGAATTCATCAAGAAAATCTTTGATGATATCTTTATCGAGTTCGATTATTTCTTCTTCTGGCACTGATTTATAGGAATATGATTTAAAGTAATTTAAAAAGTATAGACAAAATTATG
>CAZFUY010000007.1:31582-46017 GCA_964522445.1 uncultured Thiotrichaceae bacterium
GTAATAGTGGTAAGAATAACGCTGCCTGCTATGGCGGGGTCAACGCCGAATCTACGTAATATGAGTGGAATAACAACACCAGAAGATGCGGCAAAGAACAGGTTAATCATTAGAGCTGCGGCAATGACCATACCGATAGAAATATCCTTAAACCAGAATGTTGCAATAGCGGCTACTACTAAAGCCCATAAAGTACCGTTTAACAGACTGACAATAACCTCTTTATTAAAGATCCATCGCCTGTTACTGCGGGTTACCTGGCCTAGCGCCATACCGCGGATGACCAGTGTAATGGTCTGGCTACCTGCAATGCCGCCCATGCTGGCAACAACATTCATTAAAATAGCAACGGTGACTACTTTTTCCAGTGTGGTTTCAAAATTACTGACCACCCAGGATGCCATAAAGGCAGTGATTAAATTAATACCCAGCCAGATGGCACGGCGTTTACTGCTGGGTAAAATAGGTGCAAACAGATCTTCTTCATCATTTAAACCCGCCATACTTAAAACTGAGTGATCGGCTTCATCGCGAATAACATCAACCACGTCATCGATAGTGATACGACCCAGTAGAAAATTATTGCCATCTACTACAGGTGCTGAAATTAAATCGTGAGTTTCAAAAAGTTTGGCAACTTCATTGTCTTCCATATCGGATGGAATAGCTTCGTTATCATCATCCATAATCTCAGCAACGGTTTTATCTGGTTCACTAACAAGCAATTGAGATAGAGGCAGAGTGCCAAGATAATGATTATCACGATCAACCACAACCAGGCTATCGGTTAGGTCTGGGATATCACCCAGCAGACGCAAATAGCGTAGTACCACATCGAGCGTCACTTCTGGGCGCACGGTGATGGTATCTGTATTCATCAGACCGCCAGCGCTATCCTCGGGGAAGGATAGAACCGATTCCAGACGTTCACGATGTTGACTGTCTAAAGAATGTAAAACACGATCAATAACCGCGTCTGGTAATGATTGAACAAAGTCTGCTGAATCATCGACTTCAAGATCTTCTGCCACTATAACCAGTTGTTCCGGTGACATATCTTTAATCAGCTGGTTTCGAATCTCATCACCCGTGCTGATCAGTACCTCGGCTTCATTTTTTTTATCAACCAGTTCCCAGATAACTTTGCGCTGGTTTGGAGGAATAGATTCCAGTAGACGAGCAATCTCTGCTGGATGCAATGCATTGAGCATACCTTTGGCGTTATGCAGCGTGCCTGATTCCAGAGCATCAGATAATGCCTGAAGATTTTGCTCAGTTTTTTCAGTAGCGTCTGCAATTTCGACCATGAGGATACCGATTTAGGTAAGTTGGATTAAATATATCAATAGTTTAGCAGCTATTATTAATTGCAAGTCTAAGGTGCTGAAAAGAAAGAGGCAAGTAGCAATAAGCTGATTACTGGGCAGTTGTTAAGTCTTAAGTTAGTCATGAGTGGAGCTTTAAGGTTTTATTGATTTAAGGTCAAAAGCAAAAGAAAACGCAAACAACGCGAATAGCGCAAATGAACGCAATTTTTATGCAGTCATTTCTGTATACTTCTAGCAGGAATCTAGTGGCTTTAATATTAAGGCTGCTGGATCCCAGCTAGAAGCATGCTGGGATGACAGGGTATTAAATTAGAATTCTCTTTTGAGCAAATTATCGCTCTTACAACAAGTTTTCTTTGCGTTTTTAGCGTTGTTTGCGTTCATTCGCGTTTTCTTTTGCTTCTAAATCTTTTGACCTTAAAATTTAGTTAAAGGATGTTTGCAGGTATTCTAGTTGAACTGTTGATTAAGTTCTTTTAGCTTGTGTTCAATGTCATTAGGGTGGGCATCAGATAATAATGCTCTGATTTTGGGTGCAAGCTGTTCGATACTGCTGTTGTTAATTATATGTTTTATTTCCAGCAGGCTATTGGCCTGTACGCTAAAATATTTTAAACCCATGCCCAGTAACAGACGCGTGTATTGTGGGTCGCTGGCCATTTCGCCACACATAGAAACCTGTATGCCTGTTTTTTCACCAGCCTGTAAAATAATATCAATCAGCTTTAGTACGGAAGGATGTAGTGGATTGTATAAATAACTTACTTCATCATCAATACGATCAAGTGCCAGCGTGTATTGAATTAAGTCATTTGTTCCGATAGATAAAAAATCCAGTCTTTCAGCGAATGTTTGAGCGGCCAGTGCTGCTGAGGGAACTTCCATCATGGCCCCCACTTTTAGATTGGCATCATAGCGTTGTTTTTTACCTTTTAATTCTGATTTTGCCTGTTCGATAAGTTCAAAAATTTGATCCAGCTCGGTTACACAGGTCAACATGGGGATCATCATATTTACCGGGCCGTAGGCAGCGACACGTAAAATTGCTCTTAGCTGTTTAAGAAACTGTCTCGGTTCTTTTAAGCAGCGACGAATTGCACGTAACCCCATTGCCGGGTTATGAGCTAATGGACCATGTTGCAAAGTGGATTCCAGCTCTTTATCTGCCCCCAGATCAGCGGTGCGTATTGTTAAAGGGTGTCCTTTAAGTGCGCGTAATGCTCTGCGGTAAGTATCAAACTGTTCTTCTTCAGATGGGTTTTCATTGCGTTCAATAAATAACATTTCTGTGCGATATAACCCCACTCCTGTGTGATCAAACTGTCTTAATACGCGCACATCAGCAGGTCGATCTATATTGCCATATAAATTTATTCGGTGACCATCTGTTGTAATGGTTGTTTTATTTTTTAATTCAAAAAGATTTCGTCGTCGTTGTTTTTCATCTTTTTTTAAGCTGCGGTAATGAGTTAGTGCACGACGGTCAGGTTCCGCAATAAGCATGCCCTGTTTGCCATCCAGTATCAGCGTTTCATTTGCCTGAATTAGTTGCTTGGCATTATGCACACCGACAATGGCGGGGATTCCAAGATTACGAGCAAGTATGGCAGTGTGAGATAAAGGGCCGCCGTACTCAGTAATAAAACCTGCAATTTTCTGATGCTGCATTAATAATGTGTCAGCAGGGGTTAGATCGTCTGCAACAATAATACGGCCTTTAAGATGTTCCTGATCCTCGGCAATATCGGCGTCAGCGTCAGAACTTAAACAACGTTGAATACGTTGCACAACATGAATGATGTCATCCTTTCTTGTTTTAAGATAAGGGTCATCCATCTCATCAAACACTTTAACGAGGCGGTCACATTGTGCCTGTAATGCCCACTCCGCATTACAGGCATTCTGTTTAATTTGTTTTAATGTGCCTTCATTTAAAATAGGATCATTGAGCATTAATAAATTAGTGTCAATAAACTGAGTAATGTCCTTTGGAACGTTATCCTTAATCTTTTGTTTAATATCCTGTAATTGTTGCTGAGCCTGTTTGCGAGCACGATGAAAACGTTTTATTTCATGTTGAATTCGGCCTTTATCAATGGTGTATTCACGTACTTCAGGTTGCTCACGATAAAGTACATAAGCCTGCCCGATGGCAATGCCTTTTGATACGCCGATACCGTTGAACATAATGCTCATTATTATTTATTCGCCTTCATCAAATTTGTTGTTAACAAGTGTTTCAATGGCAAGCATGCAATCGTCAGCATCATCACCCTTTATATACAGGGTAATCTGGCTGCCTTTAGCTGCGGCTAACATCATTACCCCCATAATACTTTTTCCATTAATACGTTGACCATTTCGTTCAACTTCAACTATGCTTGAAAAAGTGGAAGCTGTATTAACAAACTTTGCAGCAGCTCGCGCATGCATACCAAGTTTGTTGGTAATGTCCAGCGTCTTTTTTATTTTACTCATGTTTGGTTATCTGTTTGTTTACAAAGTAAAATACCGTCCTGGCCGCCACTAATTGCTTTTAATGACATTTCTTCAAGGCTTAGCTGTGGGTAATTAAGAATGCGTACCAACATGGGTAAATTAATACCAGAGATTAATCTGAGTCCAGAATTAACCAGTAATCGGCGACTGATATTACAGGGTGTGCTGCCATATAAATCCGTTAAAATCAGAACGCCGTTTCCCTGGTCCAGTGTTTCTAAACAGGATTGTGCCATGGTCTGTATTTCTTCGGGTGATGTATCCAGAGGCACTTCAAGTGCGCGAGTTGCCAGCGGACAAATACCCAGCATCTTTTTTGCTGTGTTTAACAGGTTTGAGGCTATACCTTCATGAGTAATAATAAGTAGTCCAACGCTCATTGCTTTATTCCATTTCTCTGTGACGTAAAGAAACATTAGTGTATTTATTAAGAAAATAATCACGTAGCATTTCAGTTACATATACTGATCGATGTTGTCCGCCGGTGCAGCCAATAGAAATGGTCAGGTAATAGCGATTTTGTTTGGCAAATTCAGGAATCCAGAATTCCATAAAGCTACTGATTTGACTAATCATATCAATAACCTCCTGCTGATCTTTTAAGAAATTTTGTACTTCAGGAGCCTGTCCTGTGAGTGGTCGTAATCTGGGTTCCCAGTGAGGATTAGGCAGGCAGCGAACATCAAAAACAAAATCTGAATCAGTGGGTACGCTATGTTTAAAACCAAATGATTGAAATAATACTGAAAGTTCGCCTTCTGAGCGGCGTAGAATTCTTTCTTTAACCAGTGTGCGTAATTGATGAACGTTTGTATGTGTGGTGTCGATACAAAGATCTGCTTCTACAGTAACGGTAGATAAAAGATTGCGTTCTATATCAATAGCTTCGGCTAAAGGGATGCCTTTTTTTGTTAGTGGATGTTTGCGACGAGTGTCGCTGAAACGTTTTATTAATTCATTAATATCAGCCTGGAAATAAATGGTTTCCAGTTCAACTCCAGAGTCTTTAACCGTTTTTATAATTTCATTAAATCGACGTAAAGCATCAACGCCGCTTCGAGCATCGATGCCCACAGCAACTTCATCATAAATATTCATTTGATGGCTCATAATCTGTTCAGTAAAACCAGGCAATAAACCTAAAGGTAAATTATCTACACAATAGAAACCTTCATCTTCCAGTGTGTGAAGGGCGACTGTTTTTCCTGAGCCGGATAATCCGCTGATGATTATTAGTTTCATTTTTTTAAATTTTTAATTGTTAGTCGTGTGCTTAATATAATCTATTTTGTCATCCCTCGGCTGTGCTCGGGATGACAAATAGAAAAAACAGGCCAAAGTTTAATTCATAAATTGACTTTGTCGTTTAATAAATTCTTCACTGGTATTATGACCATGCTCTAATAATATATGGTTGCGTACAGCAGCCTCAACCATAACAGCAAGGTTACGTCCTGTAGCAACAGGTAGCATTATTTCGGGAATATCTACATCCAGAATAGTGCGTACTGAACGGCTGCCATAAAGCCTGTCTAATTGTTGTTGATCTTCAATTGACATACGTTCCATGTGAATAATTAATCTTAAATATTTATTTTGTTTGATGGAGTTTTCGCCATACATGGCTCTTATGTTTAAAACACCCAGTCCGCGTACTTCCATAAAATCTTTAAGTACAGCAGGACAGGTGCCATTTAAAATATTGGGAGCAACGCGGGTAAATATTGCGGCATCATCTGCTATCAGGCGGTGGTTGCGTGTAATAAGTTCCAGTGCTAATTCACTTTTACCAACACTGCTTTCTCCGGTGATAAGAACGCCTGTTCCCATTACTTCCATAAAGACACCGTGCAGGGTGATTTCTTCAGCCAGTAGATTTGACAGGTAGTAGCGAATAGAACCAATTAATTCACTGCTGGGTAGTTTGCTTGAAAGTAATGGAACGTGATTTTTATTTGCAATATCAATAAAGCTTTGAGGAATATTGATGCCATCACTAATAATAATTGCGGTGGCATTCTGGGTGAATATCTGTTTTTCAATGTCTTCACGGGAATTCTTTTTTAGTTTGTTAAAGTATTCCCATTCGGTAGTTCCAATAACCTGAATATGATTGGAGTGAATTAAATTTAAATGGCCAACTAATGTGGCCTGTTCATTTAAATGAAGGTTGCGTTTGATAATCTGGTCTGACTTTTTAGCGCCAGCCAGCCAGTGTAAATCAATATGTTCTTTTAGGTATGCAAACAGACTTTCTGGTGTGAGATGTTCAATCATGATTGCAGTAGTATGGGGTAATTTATCAGGATGCTTCGCTGGCGCTTACCCAGCCAGAAAGATGTTTAAATAATTTTTCATCATTATGACATGCCCTTAAACTCTGGCAAAAATCATTGTCGCTAAACATGCCTGCCAGAGATGCGAGAACCTGTAAGTGTTCATTTGTGTGCTGTTCAGGAACCAGTAATGCAAATAATAAATCGGCTGGTTTACCGTCAGGGCTATCGAAATCAATGCCCTTACCCAGTTTTATAAATGCACCAATGGTTTCATTTTTATCGCCAAATCTGCCGTGAGGTAAAGCAACACCATAACCCAGACCTGTTGAACCTAAGCGTTCACGTTCAACCAGACGATTAAAAATATCGGCAGAATCATAACCAGTAGCACCCAGGCCGAGTAATTGACTGAGTTTTTCAAGCAAGCGTTTTTTGCTGCTGATTTCATTCAGACAAATAACGCGGTCGGGTGCAATTAGTTGGTTAATATTCATACAGCTACTACAGTTTTATTCCATGTCAGGTATGGGGGCTTTCTGGTGATGATGATTGGTTATTTTTTCTTTATGCTTTTTCACCTGTCGATCTAATTTATCAATCAGACCATCAATGGCTGCATACATATCGTCCTGTGTATTTTCAGCAAAGACATTATTGCCACTCATATGTATTGTGGCTTCTGCTTTGTGACGCACATTTTCCACAGTGAGAATAACGTGAGTATTGGTTACCTTATCAAAATGGCGCTCTACTCGTTCCATTTTCTCATTTACATAGTCGCGTAGTGAATCAGTTATTTCTATATGGTGTCCAGTGAGATTGAGTTGCATAAGGACTCCTTTATTTTCTCAGGCTTTAAGCGAGACGTTTTCGCTCATTGGATGGCGGTATCATCATGGCTTCTCTATATTTTGCCACAGTTCTACGTGCCACGTTAATACCCTGTTCGACCAGTAAGGTGGCAATTTTATTGTCACTCATTGGTTTTCTGGGTTCTTCATCATCAATCAGCTTTTTAATCATGGCTCTAATGGCCGTAGCTGAACATTCTCCTCCATCAGATGTTCCCACATGGCTGGAGAAGAAATATTTGAATTCGTATACACCGTTAGGGGTGTGCATATATTTTTGTGTGGTTACACGGGAGATGGTGGACTCATGTAGCTCCAGCTCTTCTGCAATAGCCCTTAGTACCAGCGGCTTCATGCCTTCATCCCCATATTCCAGAAAGTTGCGTTGATGTTCCACTATGGATGTGGCAACACGCATCAGCGTTTCATTTCTGCTTTGCAGGCTTTTAATGAACCAGCGAGCTTCCTGCATATTATTTTTTAGAAAAGTATTATCGTCACTGCGTTTGCCACGGGTAATATAACTGGCATAGAGTGGATTAACGCGTAATTTGGGTGCTGTTTCAGGGTTTAGTTCTACCAGCCAGCGGCCTTTTTCCTTGCGCACAAAAACGTCAGGAACAACATACTGGGTGGCTGATTCTGCAATCAAAGCACCGGGTTTGGGATTGAGTGTTTGAATAAAGCTAATAACGTTGGCCAGCTCTTCTTCAGATAAACGCGTGTAGCGTTTGAGCTTGGCGTAGTCGTGGCTGCCTAATAGATCCAGATGATCTTTGATAATTAGTCGAGCTTTATTTAATTCACTCACCTCATTGCCATCAAATTGTTCAAGCTGTAATAACAGGCACTCTCTAAGATCTCTTGCTGCAATGCCCAGAGGGTCAAAACGCTGAATTAGATGTAAGACGGCATCAACCTCGTCCAGTTCAATTTCCAGTTGATTAATCAGCCCGCCGTGAATATCTTCAACTGATTCTTTGAGATAGCCGTCTTCATCTATGGCATCAATAACAGTCATGGCGATAAGGCGGTCAGTATCGCTCATAGGAGTCACCCGTAGCTGATCTAATAAATGATCAATCAGGCTTTCTCCCAGGCCGCTCTGGTTTTCAAGAAATTCTCTGCTCTTGTCATCATCGCCTGAAGCCGGTGTATTTGTTGCAGGTGGGGCATCATAAATATCATCCCAGCTGCTATCGACTGGCAGATCATCAGGTATTTCCTGATTGTTATTGATATCAACTGAGCTGGCTTCAGTTTCTATTTGATCTGTAGAGGCGCTAGTGTCGGCATTCTCTGTAATTTCACTGTTTACAGACTCACCATTATTTTTTTCAGTTTGAGATGATTCAAGCGGATCAGAAGACTGTTTTTCTTCCTCAACTTCCAGCATGGGGTTGGATTCAAGCGCTTCCTGAATTTCAGTCTGTAATTCTAATGTTGAAAGTTGCAGCAGGCGTATGGCCTGTTGTAACTGAGGAGTCATGGTCAGTGATTGACCGATGCGTAACTGTAAAGATTGCTTCATTCTTGTTATATATGACCTGAGTAACTGTACCTTGAGTTTAATTCAGTTTTACGTTCCATGCAGGGGTTGTGCCATTTCTAGTATCTTCACATTAATAATAGCACTAAAAATCTGTAGATAGTTAAATTTGCGAAAGACCGGGTAAAAAAAGCCAATGAATTTTATCTATATCAATAAAGGCTTATGTTTTGAGTGAGGCAGAAGATTCTATTTTTTAAAGATGAAAATTCTGTCCCAGATAAACATCTTTTACCTGCTGATCTTCCAGCACTGTTTTTGGACTGCCTTCAGCAATGACCTGGCCTGAACTTAAGATATAGGCGCGTTGACATATACCCAGTGTCTCTCGCACATTGTGGTCGGTGATTAAAATACCAATATCTTTTTCAGTTAACTGGCGAATAATACGCTGAATTTCCAGTACCGAAATAGGATCGACTCCCGCAAAGGGTTCATCCAGTAAAATGAATCGAGGCTCAGTTGCCAGCGCGCGGGCTATTTCAACTCGGCGGCGTTCACCACCGGACAAACTGATACCCATGTTGTCACGGATGTGATCAATCTGTAGCTCATCAAGTAATTCCTGGAGCAATAGTTGACGATCTTTTTTACTCAGTTCACCGCGTGTTTCCAGAATAGCCAGAATATTATCAGCAACACTGAGCTTTCTGAAAATAGAGGCTTCCTGCGGCAGGTAGCCTATGCCATGGCGCGCACGTAAGTGCATAGGAAAACAGGTGATATCCTGATCATTTAAATAAATTTTTCCATGATTAGCGGGGATTAAACCCACCATCATATAAAAGCTGGTGGTTTTTCCTGCGCCATTAGGGCCGAGTAAACCCACTACCTCACCACTTTTAACAGTCATGGATACCTGATCAACAACTTTTCGTGAGCCAAATTTTTTAACCAGATTTTCTGCGCGTAGAATATTCATTTATTTTCTTGCGGATTTTTTTTTGTGGTAGATTGTTCTGGCGCTATAGTAATAGTGACGCGTTGAGGTTTATCAGAATCTGTTTTATTTTTATCCTGTCCTGCCTGAATAATATCTTTCAGCGTATTATAAATAATATGATTACTGGTAAAACGATTGCTGCTTTGAATCAGAATAGCATCTTTTTTTAGTATTAAAATTCCAGACTTTGACTGGTATTCCATGTACTGGCTTTGTGCGCTGATTTCTTCATCCAGATCATTTGTTTGTTTGAATGTGGCGGGTTCACCTTCAACACGAATGGTTTGCAATGCATTATTTTTTGAAATGATATGAATAAGCTGCCCCTGTATGCGCAAGCTGCCTTTGGTTATTTTTACATTGCCTTTATATGTGCTAATGCCTTCCTGTTCCCTGATTTCTGCAGAATCAGCTTCAATATGAAGAGGCTGTTTTTCATCAGATGTTTTTGCATAGTTTGAAAAACTTATAATAAATAAAAAAATAAATAAAAAATTATTGTGCCGTTTCATAAATGCCTTTTACTTTTGATTTAAGTTCAAGTATACCCTGACTGGCTTTAAAGACCATGCCCAGTGTATCCAGTTCAAAGTTCTGGGATTTAATATGTGCCTGCTGATCTGTTTCTGCTATTTTATTTTTTGTATCTACTTTTAAATAGTGTGTACTAATGTTGAGTGGCTTGCCTGATTTTAAAAGGGTGCGCTGTATATTTACATTTTCATAAAGATGTATAATATTTTTATCTTTAAGTATGGTTGCTTTATTTGCAGTAATAATTAGCTTTCCATTTACTTCTTTGAAGTCAATAATAGGCAAGAAGATTTCTGCGCTGTCATCGTCTGCAAAATGTTGTAAGCGTTGAGCTTTTAATATGTAAGTGGGTTGGCCTTTTTTGTTCATGCTGGTTATAGCGAAATTTTCCATAAAATAATCAGGGAAGTGTTCATCTGCAGCAGGTTTTATAATAGGTGTATCCTGTAAAAAATCCTGAAACCACCAGCTAACTAATGCAAGTGCTAAAACAATGGCCAGTCGGATATAGGTTTTCATATATGAGTTAGCTAATGCAGAATCAAAAGATTATTTAACATATGATTCCAGCATGGCATTTAATTTTCCCTTAGCTTCCAGAATCATTTCGCAAACATCACGGCCTGCGCCGCGGCCACCATTATGTTCTGTAATCCAGTGAGCGTGTTTTTTTACAAAAGGATGTGCATCCTGAACGCAAATAGCCAAACCTACTTTGCTCATCACAGGAAGATCAATAACATCATCGCCAACATAAGCAATATCTTCGTGGTTTAAGCCTGTTTCTTCCAGTAGTTCTTTGTAAGCGGGAAGTTTTTCTCGCTTGCCCTGATACACATATTTAATATCCAGATCTTTAGCTCGGTGTTCAACAACATTAGAAATGCGGCCAGTAATAATGGCGATATCTACGCCGCCATCCTGTAACATGCGAATGCCGTGACCGTCTTTGGAATTAAAGGCTTTGTATTCCTGACCATCATCGCCGATAAATAAAGAGCCATCTGTTAGTACACCATCGACATCAAAAATAACCAGTTTAATTTTTGCTGCTTTTTCCAGAATATCCTGCATTGTTATATCCCGTGTTTAATTTCTAAACCACGCCTGCACGTAGTAAATCATGCATATTTAATGCGCCCGTTAATATATTATTTTCATCTACCACTAAAATAGAATTTATTTTGTAATCTTCCATCAGTTTTAAAACTTCTGCGGCAAGAATATTTGAACTTGCTGTTTTACAGGATGGTGTCATTACTTCTGTGATTCTGGCTTTATGTATGTTGATATTTTTATCCAGCGTGCGGCGCAGATCGCCGTCAGTATAAATACCCAGTACCTTGTTATCTTTATCAACTATGGCTGTCATGCCCATGTTTTTACGTGTCATTTCCAGTAGGGCTTCACTTAAACTGGCATCCTCTGTGACACGGGGTATTTCATCATTGCTATGCATAATGTCAGACACATGCAGTAACAAACGTCGCCCCAGACTGCCGCCGGGATGAGACAGGGCAAAATCTTCTTCAGTAAAGCCGCGTGTTTCCAGTAACGCAACTGCAAGTGCGTCGCCCATAACCAGCGCAACTGTTGTGCTGGATGTGGGGGCTAATCCTAAAGGGCAGGCTTCTTTTTCAACGGCGACATCAATATTGAAATTAGCTTCTCTGGCAAGCGTTGATTGTGCTTTACCTGTCATGCTGATTAAAGGTACGCCCAGGCGTTTAATAATGGGCACAATGGTGAGGATTTCGCTGGTTTCGCCTGAATTAGACAGTGCCAGAACCACATCCCTTTTTGTAATCATGCCCAGATCACCGTGGCTGGCTTCGCCTGGGTGAACAAAAAAAGCGGGTGTGCCTGTGCTGGCAAGTGTTGCGGCAATTTTATTACCGATGTGTCCAGATTTTCCCATGCCGGTGACGACAACACGTCCCTGACAGTTGAGCATTAATTCGCAGGCACTGGCAAAGTCATTATTAATACGAGATTTGAGTGCCTCAATAGATGATATCTCTGTATCAATAACGGCCAGGCCGAGCTGTTTTACATGATCTGGATTCAATTTAAATTCCTGTTAACTTGATGCTGAAAAGAACAAAATAGTCTCATAAGCAAAAAATAGTGCTAATAAAAAACCGCCTTCAAAACGGTTGATTCGCCCATGTCCTCGAAAGCCGTAAGCCATAATAAACAGCAATACTGTCAGAATAAGCATCAATGGTAAATCACGAGTTAAAACACCATCGGGTAAAGCGGCGGGATGAATTAAACCGGCTACACCCAGCACGCCTAAAGTATTAAACATATTTGAGCCAATAATATTGCCAATAGCAATATCATGCTCACCTTTTTTAGCGCTCATAATTGAAGCAGCCAGCTCAGGCAGGCTAGTGCCAATAGCGACAATGGTTAGACCGATAATTAAATCACTCACGCCAAAAGCTGTGGCAATGTTTATTGCGCCCCAGACCAGTATTTTTGAACTAATAAGTAAAAATACAATGCCTGAGATCAGCAGCATTAGTGCTTTATTCATTGGCATGTGAGAAGGAATTTCCTTCTCATACTCATCTATCATAGGGTCAGACTCCCTGTTTTTGACTGCCTGAAGCACTAACCAGCCCATAATAGCCAACAGTACAAAGATAAAAATGAGGCCGTCTACCCAGCCCAGGTGGTTATCAATGCTAATAAGAACACTGGCAATAACTGTTGATAATAATAATAGAGGGTACTCGCGTTTTAAAATGTTTGAATGAACGCTGAGAGGAACAATCACGGCGGTAAAGCCTAATACCAATGCAATATTGGTGATATTTGAACCCAGAGCATTACCCACAGCAAGCCCCGGATTCCCACCCGCGGCAGCAAAGCTGGCTACCAGCATTTCAGGTGCAGATGTACCAAAGCCGACAATGGTCAGGCCGATAATAAGAGGGGACACGCCAAGATTGCGAGCCGTAGCAGAAGCGCCGGTTACAAAGTGATCGGCACTCCAGATGAGTAGTCCAAAACCTGCCAGAATGGCAATAATATCAATTAGTATATCCACAACATTTTGCAATAATTAGAAAGAGCGCAATGATACACGATTATCGTGGAGAGGCTGAAATTATGGGTGATATTAGAGTAGGTGCTTATGGCTGGAAACATAAAAACTGGCAGGATAGTTTTTATCCAGATGATCTGCCTGAAGAATGGCAATTAACCTATTATGCGAATGAGTTTTTATGTGTGCTAGTGCCTGCTCATTATTTACTGGCTGATGATTGTGATATAGAGCAGTGGCTAGATGATGTGCCCGATATATTTAGATTTTATGTGGAATGGCCGGATGATGAAGTTGGTGATGACTTGTTATTAAATCAGTTGCCACTATTTGGTGATCAGCTATCGGGTATTTTAATAAAAAAGTGTCGTCAGTTAGCGACGAAAATACCGCTGTATTGCTGGACAAAATGCGAAGCACAGCAGCAATTATGGCAGCCGGGTAATCAGGGAAAGTCCGGTATTGCTGTGATTACTACTGGGGATAATAATCTGAGAACGCAACGGCAATGGTTACAGGAATTTCAAGAGCATACAACAGATTATGTAAACGCTATTTTTATAATGGATGAAGTGGAAATCAAACAGCTCAATGAATTTAAAGCATTAGTTGAATTAATGGGTTTGTGAAATTACAAAAATTTAATTACATGTGTGTAATCTTGCTTTGGGGAAATTGAATATGGATACTTCTGCCTAAAAGAGATCTTTAGAATTCAGAATATTGTTTGATATGTATCTATGCAGATCTTCGTTTAAGGATCCAAAAGACTTAGCGAATGAAAGTATGAAATGTTCTAGGTGTGTTCTTTTTGTAGATAACCAGAAATACATTTCATTATCTATCTTATCAGATAGTAAGCGGTAATAAGTAAGTGAGCGGATACCGCTCCGACGGTGTAAATAATTCTAGTCGTTCGGCCTCGCTCATTCTTGTTCTTTGCTGCTTATTCATAGGTTTTTACATTAAGCTATTAGGCAGTTATAAGGGATATCCAAGCCTTCATGTAATCTTTTTATCATGGGTAGTGTAAGGTTGCGCTTTTTATTCAGTACTTCAGAAACACAGGCTCTTGTACCAAGGTACGGTTCCAGGTCTTTTCGTGTCAGTGCTTTTTGTTCCATTAAAAATTTAATTGCTTCAATGGGATCAGATGGTGGTATTGGATAATGTTCTTCCTCATACTTTTCAGCCAACAGCATCAGGACCTCGAGTTCATCACCTTTTTCAGTATTGTGTTTTTCACCCCAAAGTTCATCAATACGATTTAATGTATTTTTTAACTCAGTTTTATTTTTAATCGGTTTTAATTTCATTGTGTGCTCTCAAATATTATTAATATCCTTAATTTCATCGTATTGCTTATGCGTACCCACAAACCGTATAAGTATTCCATG
>CAZFUY010000008.1:0-43747 GCA_964522445.1 uncultured Thiotrichaceae bacterium
GAACAGGTCGATCTGGATCAACTATTGCAAATTCGCCTGTTTCTTCGCCATCAATATCCACTTCAGGCTGAGGCTTAACATCTGTTGGACAGGGCAGATAATCAACAACCGCATCCAGTATTAGCTGCACACCTTTATTTTTAAAGGCAGAACCTGTGTAAGTTGGGAAGAAATCCAGAGCGATAGTACCTTTACGGATACAACGCTTAAGGTCTTCGACAGCAGGCTCTTCACCTTCCAGGTATTTTTCCATTAAATCATCGTCCTGCTCAACAGCAGTTTCGATAAGTTTTTCACGCCATTCTTCAACCGCATCAACCATATCGGCTGGCACGTCTTCTATTGTATAAGCCGTTGGGTCACCTGACTCATCCCAGACCCATGCTTTACGAGTTAATAGATCAACACAACCTTTAAGGCTGTCTTCAACACCAATAGGTAGAACCATAACTAAAGGGTTAGCACCCAGTACGTCTTCTACCTGCTTAACAACACGTAAGAAATCAGCACCAATACGGTCTAACTTGTTAACGAAAATAATACGTGCAACTTCTGATTCATTTGCATAACGCCAGTTGGTTTCTGACTGAGGCTCAACACCACCCGATGCACAGAAAACACCAATGCCACCATCCAGTACTTTAAGAGAACGGTAAACTTCGATAGTGAAGTCAACGTGGCCCGGTGTGTCGATGATATTCATCTGATGACCGTCCCAGTGACAGGTAGTAGCAGCGGACTGGATAGTAATACCACGCTCTGCTTCCTGCTCCATAAAGTCGGTGGTTGATTCACCGTCATGCACTTCACCGATCTTATGAATCTTACCAGTGAGTTTTAAGATACGCTCAGTAGTAGTGGTTTTACCCGCATCCACGTGGGCGAAAATTCCGATGTTTCGGTAGGTTGAGAGATCTGCTGCCATGGTTTTACTCTATGTGAAGTTGGTGTCAAAGACGCTAATTTTAAAAAGGTGCGTATCATACAGGAAAACACTGTTGAACAGGTAATAAAAGCCTCATTTTTTAAGAAAAAAACCTTTATGATAGAAACTGTCGCACATCTGCCCCCATAGCTTCATAGACGCAATATTAGAAAAATGTTAAATTATGATATTAATAACAGACCTAGTAGATATGTATTTTCTCTAAATGGTTCATGCTTTGCATAAGACCGAAAGGTCAGGAAACATTGATGGAACAATCGTATTCTTTAATAAAACGCTTTAAATACTCTCTGCTTCTAGCGGGTTATATATTCCTGACCTCATGCTCTGGAAGCTCTCAGGAAGATATTAATAAACCTGTTTTTAGCGGAAATAGCCAATTACATATTGAAGAAAACTCACTTATCGTCACATCCGTTTACGCTAGCAGCAGTAGTGGCGATACTATTATCTACGACATAAATGGCGGTGTAGACCAGTCATTGTTCAGCATAAATTCAGTTACCGGCGTTATAACTTTTAATAATGCACCTGATTACGAAGCACCTGACGACGACAATCAGGACAACATCTACCAGATAGATATTAGTGCCAGCGATAGCAATAATACACGAACTGTTTCCTTCTCTATCACAATAATTAACCTGAATGATAATTCACCTGTTTTTACATCTGCCAGTTCCATAAGTATTCCAGAAGGAACAAACAGCGTAATGAATGCAGTTGCCAGTGACGCTGACAGCGATAATTTATCTTACAGCATTACAGGCGGAGCAGATCAGGGACTTTTCTCAATTAGCAATAACGGAGCTTTAAGCTTTTTAAACCCGCCTGTTTATAACAGCAACGGCAATAATGTTTATTCTGTTGAGGTAAGCGCAAGTGATGGAAGCAATTCAGTAAGTCAGACAATTGTAATTACAGTGACCAGCAGCAATACGCCTCCTGTAATTACCTCAGCAGCCAATGTTTCTATTGCAGAAAATACAGTAGCTGCATTAACAGTAACAGCAACAGATACAGACTCTGTTACCTTTAGCATATCGGGTGGTACTGATCAGACTCGTTTTAGCATTAATTCTACAACAGGGGCTTTAACATTTATCAACCCTCCAGACTTTGAGTCACCTGTTGATGCAAATAATGACAATATTTATTTATTACAGGTGACAGCCAACGATGGCAGGGATAACAGCCTGCCTCAAAATATCAGCATTAGCATCACTAATATAAATGACATCGCCCCTGTTTTTACCAGTTCTTCTTCAGCCTCCATTGCTGAAAACACTAGCACCAGTATATTAACCGTCAATGCAAATGACGCAGAAGGTGATACGGTTAGCTACAGCATTACAGGAGGGGTCGATCAAAACTTATTTAGTATCAATTCAAATACAGGCGCTTTGAGTTTTAATTCATCAGCTGATTTTGAAACACCTCTTGATAACGACTCAAATAATTCCTACCAGCTACAGATATCTGCCAGTGATACAGTCAATATCACTAATCAATCTGTAACAATAACGGTTACTAACGTAAATGATATTGCTCCTGTATTCACCAGTTCTTCTTCAGCTTCCATTGCTGAAAACACAAGTACCAGCATATTAACCGTCAATGCAAATGACGCAGAAGGCGATACAGTTAGCTACAGCATTACAGGTGGCGTCGATCAAAACTTATTTAGTATCAATTCAGGCACCGGGGCTTTAAGTTTTAATTCATCACCTGATTTTGAAACACCTCTTGATAACGACTCAAATAATTCTTACCAGCTACAGGTATCTGCCAGCGATACTGTCAATAGCACTAATCAATCTATAACAGTAACTGTTACTAATGTGAATGATAACTCACCCGTTTTTACTACAGCTAATGCCATAACCATGATTGAAGGTAACACAGCTGTATCAACTATCAATGCAACAGATGTTGACGGTGACACAATTAGTTACAGTCTTACAGGCGGAGTGGATGCTGGCTTTTTCAGCATTAATTCCAGCACGGGCGCATTAAGTTTTAATACAGCACCTGCTTTTAATACACCACTTGATAATGACGCTAATAATATTTATAACGTTCAGGTAACAGCTTCTGACAGTATTAATTTAACTAACCAGCAAATTGCTATAACTGTTGCAGATGCAACCAACCTGCCACCAACAATAAATTCAGCCAGCAGTGTTAGCATTAATGAAAATACCAGTAATATTATTACCGTATCTGCAACAGACAATGAAGGCGACACCATCACTTACAGTATTACAGGAGGTGATGACCAGGCTTTATTTAGTATTAACTCCAGCTCTGGTGCATTAACATTTAATTCAGCACCAGACTATGAAACGCCCCTTGATAGTAATACCAACAATACTTACCTGGTACAGATTGGTGCTAGCGATGCCATCAATACCAGCAATCAGCTTATTACGGTCAGTGTCAATAATACAAATGATAACAGCCCTGTATTTACATCATCAGCCACACCATCATTTACAGAAAATAGCACCAGCATCATAAGTATTACAGCCACAGATGCAGATAACGATACCATCACATTTTCAATTACAGGAGGCATTGATCAGGCATTATTTAGCATCAATACAAACAACGGACAACTAAGTTTCAACTCCGCACCTGATTATGAAAACCCCACTGACAATGATGCTAACAACACCTATCTAGTACAAATTACCGCCAGTGATTCAGCCAATACAACAAACCAGAGCATGACCATTAGTGTAAATAATGCAAATGATAACGCGCCTGTATTTTCATCTTCTGCCACGGCGTCAATAACTGAAAATAGCACCAGCATTATGACCATCAATGCAAATGATGCTGATGGCAATACCGTTACTTACTCTATTAGTGGCGGCATTGACCAGGCATTATTTAGCATCAACTCAAATACAGGCGCACTGGTTTTTAACTCTGCCGCTGATTTTGAAACACCATTAGATAGTGGTGCAGACAATTCTTATCAGGTACAGGTATCTGCCAGCGATACAGTAAACACAACCAGCCAGTCAATAACTGTAAATGTTACTAACTTAAATGATAATACCCCTGTATTTTCATCTTCTGCTACAGTTTCAATAGCAGAAAATATCACCAGCATTATGACCATCAATGCAAATGATGCCGATGGTAATACGGTTACTTACTCTATTAGTGGCGGTATTGATCAGGCACTATTTAGCATCAATACAGGCAGCGGCCAATTAAGCTTTAATTCCGCCCCCGATTTTGAAAACCCCACTGACAATGACACTAACAATACTTACATAGTACAAATCACCGCCAGTGATTCAGTCAATACAGTAAACCAGAGTATTACTGTTAGCATAAGCAATGCAAATGATATTGCGCCTGTATTTACCAGCTCAACTTCTGTTTCTGTTGATGAAAATATAACGGTCAGCATACTAAGCGTAAATGCAAATGATGCTGAAGGCGACACAGTTAGTTACAGCATTTCCGGAGGCAATGATCAAAACCTGTTTAGTATTAATTCAAGCTCAGGAGATTTAAGTTTTAATTCTGCACCTGACTATGAAAACCCTCTGGATAGCGATACAAATAATTCATACCTGCTACAGGTAAGCGCCAGCGATACTGTAAATACAACCAGTCAGGCAATCACCATAACTGTTAACAATTTAAATGATAATACACCTTCATTTACATCAGCCAGCACAGTTAATGTCATCGAAGGCAACACCAGTGTAATAACCGTAAATGCAAGTGATGCTGATGGTAATACTGTTACCTATTCTATTAGCGGAGGCGTGGATCAAAACCAGTTTACAATAAACTCTACCTCTGGTGCATTAACCTTTAACTCTGCACCTGTTTTCGCCACCCCTGCTGATAGTGACAGCAACAATATTTACATTGTTCAAATTACAGCAAGTGATGGCACGAACAGCTCAAACCAGACAATTAGTGTAACTGTTCTACAGGCAACCGCTTTTAATGGCATTATTTTAACTCGAGTTTTCTCCAGCCTGACATTCAACGCCCCTGTTTTATTACTGCAACATCCAACAGATACTGACCGTTGGTACGTTGTTGAAAAGCATGGCCGCATACAAACATTTCTTACAAATTCTGCAACCGCAACTGAGTTCGCAGATATAACCAGCAGTGTATCAACTGACCCTGCTGACCCCTATGATGAAAGAGGCCTGTTAGGCATGGCATTCCATCCCAATTTTGCCAGCAATAATTACATCTATGTTTATTATTCAACCAATGCAATATCAAGCACTGAAGCTCATGATTCAGTTGTTGTACGTTATACAGCCAGTAGCGACACTTCTCTCAATACCAGCAGCGGTGTAGAAATCATCAATATTGCCCAGCCTTTTGCTAACCACAATGGTGGCAATATTATGTTTGGCTCAGATGGCTATTTATATATCGGCATGGGCGATGGTGGTGGATCAGGCGACCCTTATAACAATGCTCAGGATACAACCAGTCTGCTGGGAAAAATGTTACGCATTGATGTAGATAGTGGAACACCTTACTCAAGTCCAAATGATAACCCTTATGTAGGCATATCCGGTAGAGACGAGATATATGCTCTGGGCTTAAGAAATCCATGGCGCTGGAGTTTTGATAGAACAACAGGTGACTTAATTGCTGGTGACGTGGGTCAGAATCTCTGGGAAGAAATAGATATTATTGTTAACGGCGGCAACTTTGGCTGGCGCTGCTATGAGGGCGCTCACACTTACGATACAAGCGCGGGTTGCAGTGATTCATATATTCAGCCTATTTTTGAATACGATCATGACACAAGTGTCATGCCAGGCGGCTATTCTATTACCGGAGGCTATATTTATCGAGGCAGCAATATTCCGGCGCTGAATGGTAGTTATATTTTTACTGATTATATAACAGGAACAATCTGGGGACTTGCCAGCCCTTATGGCACGCCTGTTTTCTCAGAACTATCCAGTGGTTCGACTGGATTAAATATCAGCTCATTTGCTGAAGATGCAAATGGTGAAGTTTATGCCATCCATATGGGTGGAACAATTTGGCGAATCGACCCAGCGCCTTAAAAATAATTATTCATCTGAAAAAATAATTCTTCTGCATTTTGCACATCATTCTGCGGAATGCCTTCAAGCTTACGATAACCCACTCTTAATTGCGTAAACTGCATAGGAACAAATTCCCACACCAGACTATTTCGAGTTCTTTTATCACCTTTTACATCCAGATCAGGGTCAAGGCTTTCAAAAGTGATTTTTACATTATGCCCTTTTAATATTTCCAGGTTTGTTTCTAAAAACATTATTTCCTGTTCTTTTTCTCCAGTTGATGGATCATCATCTGTTATTCTATCAAACTCAATTAACCAGCTGCTTCTACCTATTTTAAATCCACCAAATATATTCTGCATGGTTCGGTCTGTGCCACTGTTACTGTTATTAATATTTAAACTGTAACCTGCTCGCCAGTCCGGTTTTATATAACTTCCCCGAAAGCTGATTTGTTTATCCTGATCTGTTTCGGCACTGCCTGCTGTACCATTTGTAATCGCCAGATTAGCTGTCCAGTTTCCTGCATCCAGACCTGTTTCAATTCCATCATCCCAAACATTATAATTAATTCCCGTAGTCTGGCGAATAAAGGAAGCATCATCTTCTATTCTAAAACCATAAGGCAAAAACATTCGCCCTGCTTTTAGATAAAATTTCTGATTTTTATCCCACAGTAAAACAAATGCTTCTCGATTAATTGCAGCTCCTGGTGCCATTCGTTCATCCAGATAAAATGTTAAACGTCCCGGAATCGCATCAATCTGAATATATAACAGGGCTTCATCCAGTGAAAATTCAGATGTATTTTTCTGATTCTGCACAGATTTACCCTTAACGGTCGATCTTATATTGCCACCAAGAGACAGGTAGTCATTTATTTTACCCATCCATAATTTTTCTGGTGATTCTGATGATTCTAAATGACCCGAAGCATTTTTAATTTCATAGAGACTGGCCATCTGTGTCTGCCCATAAATATTGCCGTATGGAGTACGTTTACCGCCACCAGTTTGATTTACATGACAACCACCACATTTCATGCCTGTTTTAATCGCCATATATGGCTCAGCAAAAATCTGTTGTGAAAAAAATATGGGAATAAATAAAATGATTTTTTGAATATATGATGTTGTTGTTTTCATTTTTCTTCCTAAATAAATATTCTTTAAAAGGTGTATCTCATCACTCTGGAGATATGCATTTAATTCAGGAAACACGTCCAGTAATTATTAAAGTATTCCCATAAGAAATGCGTTAATTATTAGCTGCACCCGAATCAATCCATGCTCGAATAACATCAATCGTATCCTGAGACAATGCACTGCCTGACAGAGGCATGCGAAGTGCTGCACTACCATCAGATTTTAATGCTCTGTCTTCCAGCATCTGTATTAAATAACTATTTTGCGCATCATTTTCGCTTACTAATAATTCATTACTATTAAGCGTGCCTGGCTGAGAAACTAACTGGCTATAACTATTTCCCGCTTCAAGACTCAAACCACCAGAAGGTGTTGCTCCGGCATGGCAGGAAATACAATAAGAATCAAACACATTAGACTGAATTGAACTCAGAGTTGGTAAAAGACGATTTGCACCATCACTAATCCACTGACGTACAATATTAATTCTATCCTGAGAAATTCTCGCTGCTCCCTGCGGCATACTTGAACCCAGATAGGCTGTTCCTTCCAGCTTCTGTATTAAATAACTATTATCAGGGTCAGAAGGTGCTACCAGCTTTAACGATGAAACCTCATCACTATCCTGATTTACCAGATTATCATAACTATTTTCAACACTATCCAGCTTTAAGCCGCGTTCAGCACTATTTCCTGCATGACAGGAAATACACAACACATCAAATATATTGCTTTGAACTGCCTCTAGCGATGCTTCAAATTCCTGGCTAGTTGGCGGGGTAACGGCTTCTGCTTCTGCTGCACCATCGGCTATCCATTGTCTAATAGCATCAAGTTTATCACTGGATAACTGCCCCTGACTTAAGGGCATGCGATTACCCACAGCAGCAAAGCCTTCTATTTTATGAACCAGATAACTATTATCTGGGTCATTCGGAGCTACCAGCTGCACAGCAGCCTGCTGAGTACTGGCATGATTCACCAGCAAGCTATAGCTATTATCAACATTATCCAGCCTCAGTCCAAGGGGAGCACCGGCACCTGAATGGCAACCCGCACAATAGGGGGTAAGAATATTGTATTGAATGGAATTTAGTTCGGGTTTTAATTCAGATAAATCAGCGCTATTGCCATCAGTCGGTTGACCATTGGCATCTAAGCCTTCGCCTGTACCTGGGCTACAGCCCAGAATAATCCATGGCATTAATAGAAAGATAATTTTTTTATTCATTTAACTTCTTCAATTATCCCTGAAGTGCCTCACCCTGATATTACCACTTCCCCATCTTTACTGCATTACCATCAGCTTCATCTGGATTAAACCATTCCAGCTTTTCACGCATACGAACAACCTCTCCAACAATAATTAATGTAGGGGGTTTGAATTCGTGAGTTCTAACAATTTCATCCAGCGTTTCAAGTGTGCCGACAATGGTTTTCTGATCAGGTGTTGTACCCTTCTGAACCAGTGCAACAGGCGTTGATGGAGGCATACCATGGGCAATCATTTCTTTACATAATGTGGGTGCGCCATGCAGCCCCATATAAAAAACAACGGTTTGATTGGGTTGCGCCAGTGCTGGCCAGTTTAAATCGATAGAACCATCTTTTAAGTGACCTGTTACAAACACGCAGGCCTGTGAATAGTCTCGATGCGTTAATGGTATGCCTGCATAAGAGGCACAACCCGCAGCGGCAGTAATACCCGGCACGACCTGAAAAGGTATATTTTCCTGAGCCAGTAATTCTATTTCTTCACCACCACGGCCAAAGATAAAGGGATCGCCACCTTTAAGACGTAATACACGTTTGCCTTCTTTAGCCAGGCGCACCAGTAATTCATTAATATTTTCCTGCTGCATAGTATGCTGATCACGTTTTTTACCCACGTAGATCATTTCTGCATCCCGACGCACCAGATCACGAATAGCGGGAGATACCAGGCGGTCAAAGACAACCACGTCAGCAGCCTGCATTAATCGTAAAGCTCGGAATGTCAGTAAGTCAGGATCACCCGGTCCTGCGCCCACTAAATACACTTCACCCTGGAAATCAGCGTCTGCCTTAGCGGCTTCAATTGCTTTTTCCAGTGCCTCTTTTGCTTCGTCTTCATGACCCGAAAATACCTGATCTGCAACCGTGCCTTCAAGCACGGACTCCCAGAATATACGGCGCTGTTCTACATTGGAAAATTTAGCTTTTACCTTTTCTCTAAAACCATCCACAAGAGCGGCCAGACGGCCATAAGCAGCGGGAATATAACCTTCTAATTTAGTGCGGATCATGCGAGCAAGAACCGGAGATGCACCGCCTGTAGAGATAGCGATTTGCACCGGCGAGCGATCAATAATAGACGGCATAATAAAGCTGCACAAATCAGGGTTATCTACCACATTAACCGGAATGCCTCGTGCTTTAGCCAGTTTGGAAACTGTTTCATTTACCGCACGGTTGTCTGTGGCAGCAATAACCAGCACAGGCTCATTAATATCAGCATCTTCAAAATCACGAGCCAGATGTGTTATTTCTCCTTTTTCTGCCATTTCACTGAGTTCGCGCGCTAACTCAGGCGATACCACAGTCACTTTAGCGCCTGCCTTGAGTACCAGTGATACCTTGCGAGCAGCAACGGCACCACCACCGACAACCAGACAAGGTTGCTGTTTAATATTGACAAAAATAGGTAGAAAATCCACAGGGAATCCTTACATTCAGAATTAACCGGGTAGTTTATCAGCTACTGTGGCTGGGTCTATATCTCTTTAGAGGAAAATATAATGTGTAAACAGAACTACGAATTCAACAGTTTATCTAACTTACCACTTCTATCCAGATCACTTAAGTCATCAAAACCACCCACATGGTAATCATCAATATAAACCTGCGGGACAGTATTTCGTTTGGTAAGTTTTTCCATATCTTTCCATTTGGAGGGGTGACTGACATCTACTTTCTCAACATTAACGCCTTTCTTTTTAAGCAACTTTTCAGCTCTTATACAGTAAGGACAAGATTTGGTGCAGTACATTAAAACTTTAGGCATAAATATTCTCTTTAAATATTGTACGCATCATCTCTGATACATCTATAAAATTAGTTTTTATTTTAAAACAGAGAGCAGAACTATACCAATAATATTAAGGCATCAAGTTAATGTTGTTTTATTTTATATTGAATCAGACATATCAGAAGTCAGCTTTAAATCCGACTCCTGTGTATTTTAGAGACAATAGCAAACTAGATTGCGAAGCTTGCTGCAAGAGTTCCAATAACCAGAGACCAGCCATCAACCAGTACAAATAACATTAATTTAAATGGCAGTGAAATAATCAAAGGTGACAACATCATCATACCCATAGCCATAAGTACACTGGCTACAACCAGGTCGATTATTAAGAAGGGAATAAATAACATAAAACCAATTTGAAATGCCGTTTTTAATTCTGATGTTAAAAATGCCGGCATTAATACCGTAAAGGGAACAGATTCAGGTGTTTCATAAGGTTCATCATCTGCAATACGAGAAAACAAACCAATATCATCTTCACGTGTTTGCTTAATCATAAATTTATGGAATGGTGTTTTAAGTTTTTCGAATGCAGCATCTGCACTAATTTTTTCTTCCATATAAGGCTGATAGGCTTCTTCATACGCTTTGGTAAAAACAGGTGACATTATAAAAAAAGTTAAAAATAGAGACAGGCCAATTAATATTTGATTAGACGGTGTTTGCGCTGTGCCCATTGCCTGACGCAAAATAGATAACACGATAATAATGCGTGTAAATGATGTCATCATTAATAACAGTGCCGGCAATAAAGACAGCACGGTCATTAAAGCTAATATCTGTAAAGATATAGAATAACTTTTACCTCCACCTGCTGTATCTTCAATAATCACCGCAGGCAAAGTAGGCTCTGCAAATACAGCTCCAAAAGGTAATAGCAAGTAAATTATCTGTATAAAAAATGTTGCTGTTATTATTTTTTTCATGACTTTGCTTCCATAGCTTCAGTCAAATTTTTATTAAATTCAGTACGTGTATTTTCTTTAGCATCCATTACATGCAATGTTTCAACTCGCCCCGGTGCGACACCAAGTAATAAACGTTTCCCTTCAATTTCAACCAGCACTGCTCTTTCACGTGTACCAAGCGACAGGCCACCCAGCACTTTCATTTCTATTTGATTATTTGCAGGCAAACGTCCATATTTTCGAACAGCCCAGGCCAGCCCCAGTATTAACGTAATAACAATAACCAGCCCCATAACCATATTGAGCATGTTCATTACAGAAAAAGGTTCGACCTGATTTAAATTTGCAGATTGCTTTGTTGTTTCTGCCAGTAATAATTCTGGCAGGCAGAAAAAAAAGAATATAAAAAGTTGATTAAGTTTTAACATTTAAGAATTTATTATTTAAGTTTTTTCACACGTTCTGCCGGGCTAATAATATCGGTTAAACGAATACCAAATTTTTCATTTACCACCACTACTTCACCACGGGCAATCAATGTACCATTAACCAGGACATCCATAGGTTCTCCTGCTAATCGATCAAGTTCTACGACAGACCCCTGATTCAATTGCAATAAATTACGGATACTTATTTTTGTCCGGCCAATTTCCATCGAAATATTAACCGGGATATCAAGCACCACATCCAGATTTACATCCAGTCCCGCTATGCTGTCATCATTAACTTCATTAAACGATGCCTTATCCGCTGTTGCTTCCGCATCAGCCTGCTCGTTCATCGCCTCAGCCCATGCATCATCAACTGATTCTGTATTTTCTTCGTCACTCATAGCTCTACTCTACTCAGTGGAATGAATTTTAAGTTCCTGACGTATGACCCTCTCCGTTATCTTGATAGCAGCATTACCTCGAGACACACCAATAGTACCTCTAAATAATGGAATTTCTTCTGCTTCAAGTATGACTGTATCAGGCATATCAAAAGGTATAATGTCGCCTTCTTTCAAATTAGCGATCTGTGATAAATTCATTTCAGTTTCAATAAGATTACCTTTTACTTCTACTTCAGATTCAAAAATTTCATCTCTTAACGATGTCATCCAGCGGTCATCGACATCAGTAACGTCACTTTGCACACCGGCATCCAGCAAATCACGAATCGGTTCAATCATTGAATAAGGAATGGTGACATGAAAATCACCACCACCACCTTCAAGATCAACTCTAAATGTACTGACAACAACAACTTCTGTAGGGCTTACAATATTTGCCAGATGCGGATTCACTTCTGATGACTGGTATTCAAATTCCAGATGTTTAACAGGATTCCAGGCATCCTGAAGATCTTTAAAAACCTGCGATAACAACATACTGATAACACGCTGTTCTGTAGGGGTAAATTCTCGACCTTCTATCTTGTTATAAAAACGCCCTTCACCACCAAAGAAATTATCAACCAGAATAAAAACAAGTTTAGGATCTATAACAAACAGAGCCGTACCACGTAGCGGGTGAATTTTGCACATATTCAAACTGGTTGGTACATAAAGGCTATGAATGTATTCCGCAAACTTAAGCATTTGCACACCACCCACCGCAATTTCTGCCTGCCGTCTTAATAGATTAAATAAACTAACACGAAAATTACGCGCAAAACGTTCATTAATCATTTCGAGCGTAGGCAAGCGCCCACGCACGATACGATCCTGTGAATTAAAATCAAATCCCCTGGCAACGCCATCGTTTAAGGGTTCATCTGATTCTGTTTCAACATCACCACCATCGACACCATGCAGCAGGGCATCGATTTCGTCCTGGCTAAGTACATCTTGTGTGGACATCTATTAAATCTCTCTTTAGTTTGCTTTTACTGCATAACGAAACTGGTGAAATAAAGTGCCTCTATTTCTGATGGCGCACCCGCTTCCTCCAGTACTCGTCGTATCTCACGTATTGCTTCCTGACTTAAATTACGTTTACCTTCTCGCGTATTAATCTCATGATATTGTTTACCACCTAACAGTAATAACAATTCATTACGTACAATTGGCATGTGCATTTTTAGAGCCTGTTCAACTTTTGAATCAAAGGTCATAATTTGAATATCAACCTGAAGGAAACTCACTTTTTCCTGATTCTCAAAATTCACCACAAAAGCGGGATGCAAAGGCACATAGATGGGCGTACCCGTTCGAGGCCCAGCATCTTCTCCACCATCACCGCCTTCTTCAGCAAGCACTTCTGTATCCGAGCCACCACCACCGGCTTCATCATCACCAGATAGAAAAAACCAGGCTGCTCCACCTATTATTGCCAGCAATAACACAACAGCATTAACAATGATGACAATTTTCATTGTATTGCCGCCTTTTTTAGCCCCTTCCTCTTCTTCGGCTACTTCTTCTTCCAGTTCTTCTTCATCAGCCATTCAATCGACTCCTAATGTTGTAATGTTTAAAGCAAGGACTATGCCGTTCTTGCTCCGATAGAATTAACATGCTTCTGATATCTATAAAAAGTAATCCTGAACGGTCTTTATTTAGCCATTCAGGATATTTTTAACCTCATCAATAAAGCATACTTTTTATATATAATTCAATAAGATAAGAAAATACTTGATAACATAATTATAAACAGTACCTGTTTCATCATTTTCTTACCCCTGCAAAAGAATATTAGACTATATAAATGAATCAGGCTGATATATCCGCATAAAAATGTCGGTGATTTGGCTTTGTTAACATATTAAGAGAGCTATAAATGACAAGTTTTTGGCAGCCTGCTAATTAAAAAACAAAATTAAAACAACGGCCACACCTTTATATTTTATACTTTAGTTAGCCATGATTAATATCCCACCCATAAAACCCAGCACTGAAATCAAAGTAGAGCGTCTGCCTGATATCACCAAATTATGGAAAGTTGGGCAGGTACTCAATGCACGAGCAGAAACCAGTGCAGATGCATTAAGTAAGGCAATCTTGCGTGTAGGGCAACATCTGGTCGAAGCACGCACCCCTGTTCCCTTAAAAGAAGGCGACTCAATAAAACTGCTGGTTAAATCACTTGGCGAAACACCTTTATTGAGCATCCAGACACAAACAGACACACCCAATATAGCAGCCAACAAGCTCAAAGCATTTATCGCCCAGCAACAAAGCCTGTCAGGACTACTAAAAGTCAGTCAACAACTGGTTACTGACAAACACACCCCAATAAAAATAAAACAACTGATTAGTGAGCTTATTAATAAACTACCAACAACTGAACAGGTTATTAATACAAAACAGTTAAAACAGATAATACAAAATAGCGGTATTTTTCTTGAATCTAAAATATCTCAGCAACCAGGGTCGAATATACAGCAGGATATTAAAGCTCAACTTTTAAAAATAAACACTTATTTACAATCCACTGGAGTCACTTCATCAACAAGCATAAAAAATAGCCATGAACAACTCCAGAAAATTATTGGCCAGTTTATTAAAGGCGAGATCAATACAAGGCAACTCACTCAATCTTTAAATCATACATTTAGCAGACAACAAATACAGACTATTCAGTCATTACTATCTACTCTTAATAATACAGCTCTACCCTTAGCAAAAACTGATCCATTAAATAATTTGAATCCATTATTTATTCATATTCAGAAACAGGAAAATTCAAAACAGATAATAGAGTCATTACTAAACTTATTAAAAACTATACCAGCACTACAGGAGCTTAAAACAGGCATCGAACATGCTCTGGCAAAAATAACCAGCCAGCAATTAATACCCTTAACCAGGGATGCTGATAATTTTTTATTATTATTGTTTGATCTTCTTGTAAAAGATAAAGAAAGCCATCATTTGATCAATTTTAAAATTGAAGAAGAGAAAAGCAATAAAGAAAATGAACATTCAAGCTGGACTGTAACCATTAACTTTGACTTTAAATCACTGGGCGCAATAGAAGCGAAAATTCACTTAATCGAAAATAGAATTTCAACACTATTTAATGCCGAGAAATCAGACACTGTAAATAAAATAAAACAACACATTGGACTACTTGAAAATGCCTATAAAAGAATAGGCCTTGATGTTATTAAACTGGATATTTCTCAGAATATAATTAATGAAAATTTAATAATTCCTGATGGAGTTCACCTGCTTGATGATAATGCATGAATAAAAAAAACCAACAACACCTGGCTATCGCACTGGAATACGATGGAAGTAACGCTCCCACAGTTACAGCTAAAGGCTTCGGCAATATGGCTGATAAAATCATGGAAATCGCAAATCAACAGGGCATACCCTTGCATGAAGATTCTGGATTAGTTGAGATACTTGCACAAATTAACCTGGGAGAAGAAATCCCGGACAATCTTTATCATGCAGTGGCTGAGGTTATTGCATTTGCCTATATTCTTAGCGGGAAATTTCCAGAAAATTTCACAGGCCAGAAAAAAACTAATTAGGCATGGCCAGGGGCACTCTGATTAAGTCCGAAGAAGACTTATTATAAATTAAGCTATCAAAATCTGTACAGCACATTTATACCTTGTATTTAAAAACAGATATAACATTGTCCAGTCGATGAGTTACGCTATTCAGCTCCGATTCTGCTGTATGTAACAACTCAGTACTGTGTGATGTTTTTTCTGCAATTGTGCTGATTGATGCAATATTATTAGCTATTTCATTAGAAGTTGCACTTTGCTGTTCACTTGCAGAGGCAACCTGTCCTAATACATTATTAATATTAACAATTTCATCTTTTATATTATTGAGTGAACTTGCAACTTCTTCTACCTGTGAACCATTACTATTGGCTTCTTCTATTGATGAAGCCATAACATTAACAGCATTTTCTGCACCTATCTGCAACCTGTCAATTAGCTCTTTAATCTGATCAGTTGAGTTCTGTGTACGGCTGGCTAATGTACGCACTTCATCCGCTACAACGGCAAAACCTCTTCCCTGCTCACCCGCTCTTGCAGCTTCTATTGCCGCATTAAGTGCAAGCAGATTAGTTTGTTCAGAGATATCACGAATAACATCAAGTACCATGCTAATATTATTAGTATCAGCCTGAAGAGACTGAATAACCTGCGCTGAATTATCAAGATTTTGTGTTAAATGCTTCATACCTTTTAAAGCCGCATTAGATTTATCAGCTCCAGATTGCGCATTAATATCCGCATGTTTCGCAGATTCAGAAGCTACCGATATGTTTTTAGCTACATCCTGGGACGTTAATGACATTTCCTCAGCAGCTGTTGATACAAGTTCAGTTTCTTTATTTTGTTGCATTATATTTTGAGTAGTTTCCTGAGTAACTGATGTCAGATTATCAGTGGTACTGTACAATTCAGATATTGATGATTGTATTTCATCTATAATGGATTTTAATTTTTTACTAAATTGATTAACTGTTTGAGCAAGTCGCCCTATATCACCCGCTCGGTCTTCATTCATTTGCAATGAAAAATCTCCCTTCAGAATATTTTTTAATATGCCATTTATTTCAAGCACTACAGCATTAATCTGTTTACAGGTAATCTTTGCAGTAATAAATCCTGTTAAAAGCGCAATTATTAAAACCACAGAAATTTGACTTAATGTATTTTCTGTTTTCAAAACAAGCTCTTTATTGCTTAACTCAACTCGAGCTTTTTGATAGTTAATCATAGCGTCTATCTGTAAATTTATTTTATTTATTACTGGACTTATTTCACGCTTAATTAATTTTACATCTTCACGCCATTGTTTATTTTTTACCAGATCAAAGATATTATTTATATATTTAAAATAATCTTCTGATATTTCATTTAATCTTGAGATCCCTTCTTCCTGTTCAAAGGTGAATAATTCAGATTTCTTATTATACTTATTCATTAGTTTATGGTGCTGATCAATATATATTTTAAGCTGATCTATACGCCCCAAATTTGGATTAGCCAGAAATGTTCGCAATAGAGCCACAATACCCATCCAGTTTTGTCTAAGGTTGTTTATTTGCTGCAAATACTCACGACGATTTTCAGTTACATCCTCTTCAAATTCTGACTCAATCATTTCTGAAAATATTTGAAGCGTTTCCTGATGCCTTGGATTAATCTCCGTATTAGCTATTTTTAATCCGGGATAATTTTCAATAAAATTTTTGTTTAGATAATCAATTTTTTCCTGATACTTAATAAACTGGCCAACTAATTTTTTAAGTTCACCAACATCCTTCTGTATTTTTTTATCTTGTTGAACCACAGCTAGTTCATTATATTCCTGTAATGATTTCTGCAACATGGCTATGCTCTGGGTAAATTTTTCAGCATACTCAGGTGTTTTATTAATAATATAAAGCCCCATAAGACTGGTGGTGTACTGTATATGTTCTTTGAGTGTTAAAGCTGACAACATTGCCGGTTGAGAATAATTAGCAATATGGGCTGCCTGCCCCTGCAATTGCAACAACCTAAAAAAAGCTATTGATGAAACCAGAATCATAAGGAGCAGTATACTAATAAAACCCGCCCATATTTGTTTTCTAAGAGGAAGCCTGTTGAGTAATTTCATAATCCAACCTTAAGGAATGCCATTTTAAATTTTCTTTTAGATCAATAACTTACAATTTATTTTAAGCATATATTGATTACTAATATATAGACTATTTACACTGCCATTTCAGCCACTTATATATGATAGATAATACCCCTCCAAAACAAAGCTAATACTCTATTGTTTTGGACAGCAGGCATAATACATTATCTGCACGAGCAACTTCTTTTCTGGATTGATCAAGTTCCTTTTCATTCAGAAATATTTTGTTAGTGATTGCAATTCTTTTGTTACTTCCATACCACATACTGGGTCAAAAGATTTTTTCGTTCATCAACTTTAAATCAAAAATAATTTTATCCACTAATGACTCAACACCTATGGACTGAAAGCCCATAGGTTACTTTAATAACAATTTAAAATTATTCTTCTAGTCTCATAAAATCACTAAAGCCTTTCACTAAAAGCACATAGTTTTAACTAGCGACCTGGGACAATTAGATTTTACACAGCAATAAGCAGCCTGTTATTCACCACTAGCTTTATAAAACATTGATCGTATCCGCCTTAACTGAAATAATAGATTAAATCGCCGACCATTTTCAGGTGGGAATAATAAATTCCATGGTAAATCTACAAACAATTTTATAACAGGAGAATGTTTACCATGAAGAAGAGTAGACCAGATAATATTGATATTATTAACAGATAAAATTTTACCAAATAATCTTCCCTGAAATACATAATAAATCACTATATTATGCAATATATAGCGATTTAGCAGATTAACACTATGTTGTTTTTTTGAAAACAAATTTAAATCATCAACTGAGATGTCTATTAATCTATATTTTTTTAATAGACTCAATACAACATATAAATGCGCAGCAGTCGATGAATTATCTAACCACGCATGAATTTTATTCCATTTAATATTTTCTTTACTGTTGTTAATAATAAACAGCATATCCAGAATCTGAATCAGGCTTTTTATCCAGTTAGGCTCTTCTGCCCAATGTGAACATATATAAACTAACTGCATTTCATTATTTAAAATTCTTGTCTCAATACCTCTAAAATTTATAACTACTGTCTGTTGTTTTACATGATCAGCTGAAAATAATTTATCATTTGCCACAGTGGCAGGATCTGAAAACAGAGCGCTATGGATTTCAATCCATATTTTTTTATCAGGGTGATAAAGCGGCATACTATGGTGATGAGTTTTATAAAACTCTGGAGATTCCTGCGACTTTTGTTGATATCCCAGTTTAAGGCATATACGCTCTAACTCAGACTGCAAAGCAATATCAACTAAAAGGTCTATATCGCCCATAGTACGCATATGTGATTCAGGATAATACTGCATGCACATCGATATCCCTTTTAAAAGCACAACCTCTTTAGCTAATGATGGATTAAATTGAAATATTTCTTCAATAGCATCTAAATAGCCACCAATAAGAAACTGCGATGTTAGTTCTGAGCTTAACAGTTCCGAATAATATGGTGACTCACTACGCGAGGGATGATTTCGAGCACAGTAGAATGCAATAGGGCCAAGACCACTATCAATTGCATAATCTATAGTCTTTTTATCAAACGCATCTAAACAAATTGCTGATTCATCATTCAATACGGTCTTAACAACAGTTAACATAGGAGCAGTGGTATTCATAGAAAACACATGGTATCCATTATTATAAAATAATCGGTATTATTAACTATATTAGCTGAATATTTTTTTGTATTATAACTGATGATCTATTTTCCATTACATAAGAATTTATATATATGAAACCACCTCAAAAACATTCAAACGTCATCGCTCGTGAAATTGAAGGAGAAACGGTATTACTAAACGAAGAAAAAGGGGAAATACATCAACTTAACCAAACCGCTTCTTTTATCTGGCAGTGCTGCAATGGCAATAATAGCATAGACGACATAATTCATTTATTAAACGACAAGTTCCAGACAGAAACAATAAATATTGAAAGTGATGTAATTGAGACTCTTGCAACATTAAAGAAATTAAATCTACTAGAAGAATAACTAATAACGAATCAATATATGAAACAGGAAACTCCAGAGCTAAGGCTTTTAATATTTAACTGCATTATCCATATTAAATCTAATAGCCAGAACCTGTTAGATATTTTAAATAAGGTATATGGGGCAATGCGCATTGAACACAACACTGACAGTGCTGCTCTTACCTATACACTGGGTTATTCTAATACAGAATCCGAAGAGTTTTTTATATCTAGAGATAATACTGAAAAAATGCTCGCCAGTGATATTGGCGAATTTATTTTTATTTTTGAAAAAGATATGACAATAGAATTACAAAAAATACGTTCTGATCTTTATTTCATGCATGCAGCTGCTATTGAATATCAGGGTAAAGCAATTATTATTGTTGCACCATCGGGAACGGGAAAATCAACAACAAGCTGGGCACTACTTCATACTGGCTTTAATTATCTAAGCGATGAACTAGCCCCAATTGACCTATGCGATATGCAAGTTTTACCTTACCCTCACGCACTTTGCCTTAAAGATATTCCGCCTGTTTATTCATTACCTGATGATACTTTAAGCACAGAAAGGACGCTGCATGTACCAGCAAGCTCATTACCTGCTAATTTTATTAGCCATGCCTCACCATTAACTGCTATTTTTTTCCTGCAACGCAAATCTGAAGCTAAAACTTCAGTTATCAAAACGATCAATAAAGCAACTTCATCAACTAAGATTTACGCCAATACATTAAATGCCTTAGCTCACCCAGAGAAAGGATTAGATGCTGCCATTTCAATCGTATCAAGAACCCATTGCTTTGATTTAATTGCCTCAGACTCATTAGAAGACACCTGTAAAAATATTATTCACACACTTGATGCTTTATAAAAAAATAATCAGGCTGTGTTCTTATACAGACATAAAAAAGGTCGATTTAAATAACCGACCCATTCCTTATACTAAATATAGTATAACCGAACAAAACGTATTGTAATTAAAGACCAGAAGGTGGGCGAGGAGCACCATTATTTCCAGGTCGTCTGTTACCGTACAGCTTTCTTCTCTTATTCGTAAAGCCAGAGCCGGCTGATGCAAACGATGGCAAAGCTGCCATCGTTATAATAGTAGGTGCAATATATGCCGCTTTTTTTATAAAATTACGACGCTCTTGCTTAACTTTTAAATCATCTCTGGAATTATCCATGATAATTCATCTCCTGATCATATATTCTAATTAAATAATATCTGTAAAAAATTGTCTTAAATCTGAATAAACTTATCGTTTATTTTTACGCTTTCCTATAAGCCCAGTCAGAAATGCCAGCCCCGACCCAAACAACCATGCCGCAGCAGGAACAGGTACTGCCGCAGTAGTAACAAAGCTACCTGCATCCCATTGTCCATCGATGTAAGTGCCATCAATAATGTAATTATTGATATCGAGCAATCCACCATTAAAGAGAAAATCATTTTCACCTGTTGAAGAAAATGAATCTTCAGGCCTTTCTGCTCTAAAAGTAAAACCATCCAGATAACTAGAGCCATCTATATTATCCAGAAAATACAAAACAGGCGCACTCAAAATATCATCACTATCGGTATAAGAAACACTGCCAATGGTAATTTGTAAATTATTATAGCTGGTAGAAAAATCTATATAAGACAACCCAGAACCAGGAGTAGGGTCATAGATATTACTACTATCATCAAAAACGCCTGTCGCTATCACTTCATCACCCACTAACAAATTAAAGGGGTTAGATGTCTCAGCTATTGTAATTTGCCCCGTAAGCGAGAAATTCACCATTGCAGCCTGAGCTGAACCGACAGAAAGCAAAAGCAGGCACAAAAAGGAAGCCAAGCCTGGTTTTTTATTAGTATTTTTCATATTTATAATTCCAATTAACAAATTTAAATGCCTGTTCCTGGATCGATATACTACGCTGTTAGTACTGCTAAAACATCACCCAAAAGGATGACCCGCATACTGAAAAAACGATTAATCCAGCAATGACGCATTAATCAGTGTTTTACCTGTGTATACACGGCACATCAGCCTTTTGACTCAGTAAGACAAGCACGATAACTATCGCAGCAGCTTCAAAATTAAATATATTTAATCTTTGTGTAAGCAGCAATAAACACATGATATGCAATACTGGGTAAATCTAAACCACCTTGCATTTAACCTGTAAAAATTAGCTAAATTACAGGGGCCTGCACCCAGCTAATTTTTCCATGTTTTACTTCCTGAGGAGAATAAATATGACAGGAGAACAATTTGATATGAGTTCTATAGCAATGCTGGTTTTCTGGGGCTTAATTGCTGCACTGGTTATCTGGCTAATTTATACACTTATAAATTATACCTCCAGCTCAAAATCAAACTATAAAAAGAAAAACATTCTTGAAATTAACGAATGGCGCTACAGGTACGGAAAAATTAGTCGCCAGGAATACGAAAGAACTCGCAAAGATTTTTTTAGCTCATCAACTTTAAATCAAAAATAATTTCTAAAAATTAACCTCGTACTTAAATAATCATCATGCACAAACACTGAACAACGGCAAACATCTATTGCCAGGCTTCACAATCAAAAATAATTCATCCACAAATAAAAATAATTTTAAATTATTAATTCACCTCCCCATGAGGAGAGGACGTTATAATATTGGCTTAATTATTTATGTGTACTCATTTGCCGACTAATTCTTTTTTTAACTTTCTACATCATCATATTATAACATTCGGGAAGCCGGGGAATTAGTGTTTAATAGAAAATGATTTCCAGATCATAAATATCACTGGAATCACTAATAAAGTTAAAACAACTGAACTCAGCATGCCACCAATCATAGGGCCGGCGATACGCTGCATAACTTCAGACCCAGTTCCTTCACCAAACATAATAGGAATCAGACCAACAATAATTGCAGCAACGGTCATCATAATAGGACGAACTCGTTGACCCGCACCTTGCAGTACCGCCTGTTTAATGTCAGCTTTAGAAAGAGACCTGTTTTCCTGCTTTACTTTTTCGCATGTTTTCACATAAGATTGATCAAGATAAACCAGCATCAACACACCAATCTCAACAGTAACACCTGCAAGCGCAATGAAACCAACACCAACAGCAACTGATAAATCATAATTTAATAAGTACAACAACCAGATACCACCGATTAGTGCGAACGGTAATGTACCCATAATAATAAGCACTTCAATTATGTTGCGGAAATTTAAATACAGTAACAACATAATGATGGCTAATGTTAAGGGAACAACCATACTAAGCCGTTCTTTTGCCCGCACCATGTATTCATACTGACCAGACCAGGCAATAGAATAACCCGCAGGTAACACAACCTGTTCTGCTACAACTCTTTGCGCTTCTTCTACATAAGATCCCAGATCACGGCCTTCTATATCAACCAGCGTCCAGCCATTTAGTCGAGCATTTTCACTTTTAATTGCAGGTGGGCCATCTTCAATTCGAATATCTGCCACATCAGCTAATGCTATACGCTTATTGCTTTTTGTGACCAGTGGCAATAAACGGATATTTTCTACAGAGTCTCTATAAGCTTGCGGATAACGAATATTAATCGGATAACGCTCCAGACCTTCTATAGATTGAGTAACATTCATGCCACCAATAGCCGTTCGAACAACCTGTTGAACATCAGAAATATTTAAACCATAACGAGCCGCTTTATTACGATCAATATCAACTTTAATATAACGACCACCTGCAACACGTTCTGAATAAACGGAAGCCGTGCCTTCAACATTCTTTAAGACCTGCTCAAGTCGCTTGCCTATTTTTTCAATTTCTTTTAAATCCTGACCGGCTACTTTTATTCCAACAGGCGTTTTAATACCCGTTGCTAACATATCAATTCTGGTTTTAATAGGCATAACCCAGGCATTGGTTAAACCAGGAAATTTCACCAGCGCATCCAGTTCTTTACGTAAACTTTCAGGGGTAACACCTTCTCGCCATTCACTGCGGGGTTTTAACTGAATAACCGTTTCTATCATAGTTAAAGGTGCTGGGTCTGTTGCCGTTTCTGCACGACCAATTTTTCCAAATACTGTTTTTACTTCAGGAACAGTACGGATAAGTTTATCTGTTTGTTGCAACAACTCACGTGCCTTGCCGATGGAAATACCTGGGTAGGTTGTCGGCATATACATTAAATCACCTTCATCTAACGGCGGCATAAATTCACTACCCAGTTTAGTTGCAGGCCATAAACCAATAACCATAACAACAAACATCATTACGACCATTGTTTTTGGATGATTCAATGCACCCTGTATAACAGGACGATAAGCCGCCGTTATTAAGCGATTTAAGGGGTTTTTATGTTCAGGACGAATATTTCCACGTACAAAATATCCCATCAATACGGGTACAAGTGTTATCGATAAACCAGCCGCCACAGCCATTGCATATGACTTGGTAAATGCCAGTGGCGCAAATAATTTTCCTTCCTGCGCTTCTAATGAAAACACGGGCAAAAAACTCATAGTAATAATTAACAAAGAGAAAAATAAGGGCGGCCCTACTTCTTTTGAAGCTTCGGCAATAACCTGCCAGCGGTTACTATCAGTTAACGGTGTCTTTTCAATATGTTTATGCACATTCTCAATCATTACAATAGCGCCATCTACCATGGCACCAATGGCAATTGCAATACCACCCAACGACATAATATTCGCATTAAGTCCCTGCGCATGCATAATAACAAACGCACCTAGAATACCGATAGGCAAACTGAATATAACCACCAGTGATGAACGAAAATGAAAAAGAAAAAGCGCACAAATGATGGCAACAACAACAAATTCTTCAATCAGTTTTTCATATAAATTATCAACTGCATGATTGATAAGTGTTGAACGGTCATAGGTTGTGACAATTTCTACACCATCGGGCAAACCTACTTTTAATTCATCAAGCTTCTTTTTAACAAGATCAATAGTTTTAAGTGCATTTTCACCAAAGCGCATAACAACATAAGCACCAACAACATCACCTTCACCATTTAACTCTGCAATGCCGCGACGCATTTGTGGCCCTATAACCACATCTGCTATATCGTTAATCTGTAATGGTGTACCGTTATCATTAAGCCCCAGCGGGATTTTTTTAATGTCATCTATATTTTGTAAATAACCCGTGGCACGAACCATGTACTCGGCTTCACCCATTTCAACAACAGAAGCCCCCGACTCCTGATTGCCATTTTTAATGGCCATTTTTATATGATTTAATGTTATTCCATAAGCACGTAGTTTTTCTGGATCAACCACTATTTGATACTGTTTTACCATGCCACCTACAGTGGCAATTTCTGAAACACCGGGCACGGTCTGTAATTCATACTTTAGAAACCAGTCCTGCAAACTACGCAATTCAGATATATCATGCTGACCTGTTCTATCAATCAACGCATAGGAATACACCCAGCCAACACCTGTTGCATCAGGGCCCAACTGAGATTTAGCCTCAGCAGGTAAAGAGGATGCAACCTGACTTAAATATTCCAGCACACGAGAACGTGCCCAGTATAAATCTGTACCTTCTTCAAAAATTATATAGACGTACGAATCACCAAAGAAAGAATAACCACGAACAGTAACGGCTTTAGGCACTGACAACATGGCCGTGGTTAAAGGATAAGTCACCTGATCTTCAACCACCTGTGGTGCCTGTCCTGGGTAGGATGTTTTTACAATAACCTGCACATCAGAAAGGTCCGGTATAGCATCAATCGGTGTTTCTTTTACCGCATACATGCCAGCTACAAATAACATAAATGTTGCCAGCAGAACAAAAAAACGATTGCGAATAGACCAGTCAATAACAGAAGCAATCATTACTTAGCTCCTTGCAAATTAATTTTAATAATTTTAATAGATCCGTCCTTATATTTTTCAAGTAAAAAACGAATTTTCTGTTTTGCTTTAAACGAGCTGAGTTTAATATCTTTAACAACAGAGAAATCCATAGTCATTTCTGGCCAGCCCCACGCATCAACAGGATTATGCTCTATAGTCAACATATTATGTCCTGCCATAATGCTAACAATAGCGCCATCAGCCCAGGCCTGACTCTTATTTTTTATATTATCTTTGGAGGCATTATCCTGAACATCAATTTTAATAACTTCAGTTGCACCGTCTTTATGACCTTTAATCAGGAAGCGTAACTTCTGACCTTTTTTCAACGCACTAATATCTATAGATTTATTAACAAACAAGTCCATAATCATTCCAGGCTGACTCCAGGCATCAATCGGATCATGTTCAACTGTCAACATGTTATGCTTTGCCATAATATCTATAATTGAACCCGTCACCCAAACCTGGTTAAGATTTCCTGACTGTTCATTTTCATTCATCATGACCATGCGATCAAAAGAAGCCGTTAGACTTGATTCAGAATCAATTAAGAATTGAGCTGAAGTAACAATCAAATCATTTTCTTCAACACCATTTAACACTTCAATAAACTCACCACTCTCAATGCCCGTCTGAATAGCAACTGATCTATAGCGACCATTACCCAGTGCTTTTACAATACGCTGCATTTGACCATTACGAATAATAGCTTCACGTTTAACAAATATAGTTTCATCCTTATATTCACTAACAATAACCAGTTTGGCAAACATATTAGGTTTCAGGTAATGCTTAATATTTTCAAATCGAATTCGAACTCGCAAAGTACGCGTTTTTTTATCCAGTATTGGATAAATATAATCGACTTCTCCATGCCAGGTTTTATGAGGAAAGGCATCTAAAGTCATTTTTACTTTCTGATTTTTCTTTACCCAGCCACTTTGTCTCTCAAAAACTTCAGCAATGACCCATACTGTATCCAGCTGTCCAATACTCATTATTTCTGTTGCCGGCTTAACAAACGTGCCCTCACGAACATTAAGCTCCTTTATAAAACCATTATGTTTTGCATAATAGGAAATAGTTTTTTGAGCCTGTCTCGTTTTATTAAGTTTTTTAATTTGATTAGTTGTAATACCCAAAGATGTTAAGCGATCTTTTGAAGCTGAAATCAAAATACGATTACCACTTTTTAATGCAGTAACATACTCTTCCTGAGCATTAACCAGTGTTGGGCTGTAAACTTCAAATATTTTCTGCCCTTTTACAACTTCATCTCCAGCTGCTTTAACAACCATTTGTTCAATCCAGCCATCGACACGGGTATGCACATGGGTTAGTACATCTTCATCAAAAGTAACATAACCTACTGTGCTAATCTGTAAATCAAGTTTTCCTTTTTTGACTTTTGCTGTACGTACACCAATATTATTTTCAACAATGGGGGAAATTTTTACTATACCTTCTTCTCCTTCTGCGCTGTCACTACCATAAAAAGGCACTAAATCCATACCCATTGGTGATTTCCCAGGTTTATCGCGTCGATATTTAGGATTCATAGGAGCAACCCAGTAAAGAGGTTTTTTTTCTGCACTGTCTGTGCTTATATTTGTTGCACCATCATTCTCAAAAAGTGGTCGACTAAAATAACCAGCCGCTAAACCAATAGTTAAAAATACAACGGCAGATAAAGCTAAATTTTTCATCCCTTAACCCTCATTTGAAAATGATGAAGTGAAATACAATATTTTTGATTTCGCCTGTAATAAATCTATGGTAATACGCATGTTATCCAGCAAAGCATTTAAGCTATCAATATGGGCACGCATAACATCTGCAAAATCACCTCTATCTGATTGATAGGCTAATAAAGCAGCCTCTGCCTGCTGTTTTGCCTGTGGCAATAGCAGAGTCTGATAAAGTTTATAACGTTTCTGAATTTGGTTTTTATTTGAGTATTCCTGCTGAAGAGATGACATTAACTCCCTTAACATTTCAATTCGCTTATCTTTTAAGCTTTGATTCTTATATTCTTTAGACAATAATTTTTTATCCTGTCGTTTAGCAGAAAATATAGGCAAATCAATTGATGCACCCAGCGATATTAAATCAGATCGTTCAATACCATCAGGGCGATCTTCACGATAACTGTAGCTAACATTAAGCCCCCAGCCTGGCTTATAACTTTCTTTAATAATTTCAATATCGTGATGACTTGCTTCAATTTTCTGGTCTATTTCTTTAATTACAGGATGTTTAAGAAACTGTTTAACCAGAGCATCTTCCTGCTCATAAATATTTTCATATTTTTCTGCATCAGATAGTTCAGGTAATTCTTTTTCTAAAACCAGCTTGCTGTTTTTAATACCAATCCAACGAGCCATCTTATAACGCTGGGCTTTAATTTTTCTATTAATTCTTACAATACGATCATCAAGTCGACTAAGTTCTAATTGTGCATGAATTAAGTCCTGTTGATTATTTTTTCCTACCGAGAAAAGTGATTTAACAATATCAGTTAGTTGAGAAAATAATTTCTTATTTTCTGAAATAGTTTTTTTAGCCTGCTCAAGATAATATATTTCAAGATACATCAGCCTAACGTTTTTTATGATCGTTAATTTTCGCTGCTCTTTTTTCTCACGAATAGCCGATGCCTGCTTCTCAACTTTCTGCTGTTTTATATCCAGCGTATTGCCTGCTGGAAAACGCTGACTAATACCCACTTTAATTTGAGTCATATTCTCCTGATCCAGGTCATATGAATCAGTGGGAAGATTAAGCAAACCTAGCTGTAATTTAGGATCAGGCAACTGACTTTCAGCAATCGCACTTTCAGATAACGAACGAGCCTGCCAGTCCTGACTTGAAATACCAGGCTCATTTTTAAGCGCAAGGTATTCCGCTCTTTCAATCGTAAGAACTGTAGTATCTGTTGTTTTACCAGCAGCCAGTAAAGCCTGACCTGGCATTAGTAAGCCAGCACATAATATAAGACTGGATATTGTATTTATTGAGCCAATAGACATATAAAGCACCTAAATTAAAGAAATTAATAACTTTCTTTTTCTAATATTGTTGTATGCTACTCTTTAATGAATAACGGTGGGCTTGCATACACATTAAATATATTTAATGTTATGAAACCTTACATATCTTATGGCAATAAATATAATAATGAATAGTAAAGCAGCCAAAGACTAAAAAATAAATATGCGCATATTACTAATTGAAGATGACCAGCACGTAGCTAATTTTATTATCAAAGGGCTAACTGAAAACAACCATGTTGTTGATCATCAGGCAGATGGAAAAGATGGTCTATTCCTTGCCACAACAGAATCTTATGATGTATTGATTATTGACAGGATGCTACCCAATGTTGATGGTCTGACTATAATACGTACTTTAAGAGCATCTAATATTAAAACCCCTGTACTTATTCTGAGCGCCCTGGCCGATGTAGAACAGAGAGTTGAGGGGCTTCAAAATGGAGCAGATGACTATCTGGTTAAGCCCTTTGCTTTTTCTGAACTTCAGGCTCGCGTTGAAATTCTTGGCAAACGTCAGTACACAGAACCCCATATAACTGAGTTTGTTGTTGCTGATTTAACACTTGATTTACTAACTCATAAAGTTAACCGCTCAGGTAATGATATAGATTTATTAGCCACCGAATATCGATTGTTAGAATATTTAATGCGCCATGCCGAACAGGTTATATCACGCACAATGTTATTTGAACACGTGTGGGATTATAACTTTGATCCACAGACCAATGTTATTGATGTACATATGAGTCGGCTACGCAAGAAAATTGACAAGCCGTTTGGCAATGCACTTATTCAGACTATACGTGGAACAGGTTATGTTATTCGCCCGCCTGAAAAAATCAGCTCATAATTCAATATTAAAGTTAGTATTTTTATATTTAACTTTATTTCTAATTTCCTCAATTGTTTTATTGAGTTTTATTTACCTGTCAACTGTTACTTATATCTTTAAACAGCTGGATCACCATATTCAATATGATAGCCAGAGTCTTCAGGCACTCTACAAAACAGAAGGACATAAGCCATTAATTGATGCCATTAATGAAAGACTAAATCAATATTCATATGATTCTATTTACCTGCTACATGATAAAAACAACAAAATACTGGCGGGGAATCTTCTAAAAATACCAGAAGATCGAAAAGAAGGCTGGCATATTATTAAATTAAAAGATTTAACACATAACTCTAATCAAAAGGAACATTCTGCAAGAATTATCATCACCGCTCTTTCTGATCAATTAACTTTAATAAATGGCCTGGATATTGATTCAGCTCATCAGCAGGAACACATGATATTAAATAGCCTGCTAATCGGTATCGCTATTGTTCTCTTACTGGGTGCTATTGGTGGTTTTATTATTGGTATTACTACAGTCAGAAAAATAAATGTCATCAATCAGGCTATCGAGGAAATCAGGGATGGTGATCTTTCCATACGCATACCATCAAAGGGAACAGATGATGAATATGATCTGCTTTCAGAAAATATCAATCAGATGCTTGATCAAATTCAGAAGCTTATGGCCGGTATAAAAAACATCTCAAATAATATTGCTCACGACCTTCGAACACCACTAGCACGACTGCGCAGCCAGCTGGAAACAATACAAAGTAACTCAAAAGAGTATGATAATGCCGATATAGCAGATGCTATTGCTGAAACAGATAATCTCCTGTCAACATTTAATGCACTGTTGCGTATTAATAATGTTGAGAGTGGATCACAAAGACTACATTTCTCCGAAATTAATATAACGAAGCTACTGGAAGATATAATAAGTTTTTATGAGCCTGTTGCGGCTAACAACCATGTCAGGATAAAACTATATGCAAAAGAAAATATTAAATTCACTGGTGATCGTGACATGCTATCTCAGATAGTTGCAAATTTACTGGATAACGCAATTAAATATTCACCTGAAAAAACAGATATTATCGTTAAGTCAAATTTAATAACAGTCAATAATATTAAAACACTTGAAATATGTATAAGTGATAATGGTGTTGGAATTCCTGACAATGAAAAAACAAAAGTATTTGATTTATTCTACCGCTCAGAAAAACACAGAGATCACAAAGGTAATGGCTTAGGATTAAGTCTGGTGAATGCTATTATATCTCTGCATCATGGAAAAATAAGTCTTGAAGATAACAACCCTGGATTAACTGTCCGCATTCACCTGCCGATATAAATAGTAATCATATTGGCAAATGAATCTCCTGCACTTTTTCCATTTCACTAATAGCCGATTCCAGATTAACTCTATCTGGATTATCAACAGGCTGTTGTTTTAGCTTTTGATATAATTCAGCCTGTTCCCATGTTTCATAACTGCCATCTACATTCTGTATATAGCCCGCCCAGGGAATAAATTTAGTTAATGGAAAAAGTTGACCTTCACTGGGTGAAATATCAACATTGAGTCCAGATATAAACATTACCTTTTTACCACAATAAGCATTTTCCTGAACAACAGTACGAAATGCACGATCAAACTCCACCTGGGTATTAACCTGTGCTGCCGTTAGTGCAGGCCATTTTGAGGTTACTATATAAGGCATAACATCAATCAGATTACGCTCAAGATGATCACGCCCTTCATCATGATGACTAATAGTACGATGGTAATAAAATAAATCTGGATGCAGCCTGTCACCTATCGCCTCACCATGACCACTTTTCCATTCATAGTGATCAACATAATGATTATCCAGATATTTAATTAATGCCGGTGTTGCTGAAAATATTTTTGATGTACTGAGCGCCCCAATAGCAACTGGCTTGCCCTGAGTATCCATATCCAGTATGTCATTAAGCTTAAGCAATAATCCCTGATCTCGATCAGTGTGTAATAATGAGTTATCAATAATTACCTGCTTTTTTCCATTTTCATCTTTACGTAGATGAATATTTTTTCTGGCAAAGTTATATTCATTAATATACCAGTCCAGAGCGCCACATATTTTTCCACAATTAGCGGTCTGATTTTTCTTTTCAGTTTGCAGGCGACGGTATATACCAAACTGCTGTGTTTGCGGATCAAAACCAACATGGCTTGCCTGAATAATAACCAGATCTTTACCATGATGCGCATGAGGTCCATGGCGATCCGTAGCAACAACTCCACCAACCAGACCATGATTAAATGGAAATGTACCAAAATGTTTAGCCATTAAAATAATGGGGTAACCCTGGCTTTCATCTGAACAGAATGCTCTTGACGGCATAATTTTACCTCGCTCAAATCCCAGCGAAACAACCAGATTGTAAAGGCGAGGTATAAACTGACTATAACGCATAGCCACCTCAGACATATGGAAAGCGCCCAACAGCCCTGTAACGGACCCACTAGTAACATACATATAAAAAAGCCTCTTATTAAGCCTGCAAATAACGCATTTAATTTTAAGCTTACTATATAAGAAATGTAATCACCTGGAAACCAGCATGATCCTGGAAAAATCAGCTGGGCACAAAAAGGATGTGCAAATTATTGATTTGAATATTTTTTATATGCAGAAACAAGAGAGTTGAGTATATATTCATTAAAACGATTATTATCAACTTTAAGATAAATAACACCTTCATCAGCAGCAAAGAACGATTCTTTTACCCCCGCGATAGTTTTAATTTGATTAGCTAATTTATGGGCGGTTACATGCTGCAATTCTTTAACTCGAACAATATGTGAACGTAAACTAATGGGAGGTTGCATGCTAATAGCAAAAACAAACCAGATTATGACGCTTATACCACACAATATAAATACAGCTGTCAGGCTATATTCACCAATAACCCAACCACCCAGGCCACCACCTAAAAATGCTCCCATAAACTGTGAGCTACTGTAAAAACCCATCGCAGTACCCTTACTGTCAGCAGGCACTGTCTTTGAGACCAGTGATGGCAACATCGCCTCCAGTGTATTGAAAGCAATAAAAAAGAACGCCAGAAATGGAATGATTTGATAAAGGTTATTATTAAATTGAGACAAACCAAATTCAGCCACTAGCAACATAAAAATAGCGCTGATAAAAATAATTTTTTGATAATGTTTTTTTTCTGCAAGAAAAATAAGGGGCACCATGCCTGCTACACCAATTAACAGAACCAGTAAATATATCCACCAGTGTTCAGCCGAAGGAATACCCAACCTATTTTGCAGAACCAGAGGTAAAGCAACAAAATTAGCTGTGATAATTAAATGCAATGTTAATATACCCAGATCTAATCGTAATAGCTGAGTATTAGACAGCACCCGTTTAAATTGTCTTAATACAGGTTCTTTTTTTTGGTGAAAGCAACTAACCTCAGGTGTTGGCACCCAGAAACCCGTAATAAAAATGCCTGATAAGGCCAGCAATCCTGTTAGCCAGAATATGCCGGGAACATTAATCAGGCCATAAAGAACCGGGCCAATAATTAAAGCCAGTGTAAAAGACATGCCAATACTGCCACCAAAAATAGCCATGGCTTTTGAACGATGTTCATCACGTGTCAGATCTGCCAGCAAAGCCATAACAGCCGCCGCTATAGCGCCTGCTCCCTGCAGAGCCCGGCCTGCAATAACACCCCAGATACTGGTAGAAAGAGCGGCAAGCACACTGCCTGCCGCAAAGACCAACAGCCCAATAATAATAATTTTTTTACGCCCAATACGATCAGACAACATACCAAAAGGTATTTGTAATAAAGCCTGTGTTAATCCATAAGCTCCTATTGCTATACCCGTTAAAAACGGTGTATTGCCTTCTAGCTGGTGCGCATAAAGTGAAAACACGGGCAATATCATAAACAGACCCAGCATGCGCAAAGAAAACAGTGTTCCAAGAGACACAGCAGCCCGACGCTCTATTGAGGTCATTTTATGGTTAGTATTCATATCAGACATAAAAGTTAGTCATAAAAATTATTGTAAAACAGTTCTCGCATTTAACGCCTGTAAGGGACGATTATTAGCATGATGCATAGCATGTTTGAATTTTTCAATCTGCTCTTTAGATGCACTAACACTTTCTTTAATTACAGCCCAGGTAACACCCTCACTACAGGGTGGTGTAGTTAATGAACCATTAAAACGATAATAATTTTTGTTACCTGGCAAAAGTGATTCAGCATTTATATTTTTATTCAGCAATATTTTAATGTTCTTTTTGGTCGGCATTTTTCTCCAGGCATTTTGCAATGTATTATTTTCACTCCCCTCTTCAAACATTAATGAAACAACAGCCAGATGACCATCTTTATCTGCATGAACCAGATGCGCTTCCATTGGATAGGATTTTCCATTTATAGTGTTTTCGCTTGGCGCATGAAAATGAAACTGTTTAAGATCATAACTATGACCTTCAATATTTATTGAACTGCCAGATTTGTAATTTACCTGTATTGTATGACCATTATTTAGTATCTGGTTACCACCACTTAGGTAGTTAAATTTTATGGGTGATAAATTTGCATCTATAAACCCGGTTAAATTAACAGGCGACTGATTTTTTCCACTGGAACATACTGAATAATCCGCATTAAGATCAGACCAGTGCTGTGGACCATTTCCGCCCGAATAACCCCAGTGCGAACTTTGATTTGCCATAACAGGCGCTGTAAAACACAAGCCCGTTAAGGTGAGTAGAATTAATTTCTTCTTCATAAAAAAATGCTCCTGAATTATCATATTAATTATTGTAGAAATAAGTTTTTTATTACCAGCACGAATATTTCATACTAGTGATAATCTTTTAATCAGGCGACCATTCCATCAGCCACCATATGCACATAAGGTAATGTGGGCTGTTTTTTACAGGCCGATGTATTTTGATATTTCTGCCATTGTTGGCGCAAACTATCAGACTCACCACAAACTAAACATAAGATATCTTTCTGTATATGGGTGTGTTCTAAAATAACATTTAATAAACCACCACTTCGGCGGGTAACCTGAAAATCGATATTGGCACTAAAAAGTGACGAAACAATTGAATGCATAACTTCTTTGCAGTGTTTAGACTCACTGGAATAAAGCACTTCTAATAATGCGCCTTCACGTTGAGCAAACTCAATACTAAAATTTAGAGCATTTTGCTGAATATTTTCATTAGTCGCATAAACGATACGTTTACTATTTACTGAAGAAGATGAAGCCTGATTCATTTCTATTAGTTTTGTTTCATGAGGTCTCATCTCACCCAGATATTGCATAGACAGGCCATTGCCCATCGTTTTAAAAATATCTTTTATAATATTCCAGTGCATAATTTTTCCTGAAACAGATTACTGTTAAAAAATAAGATTCATCATTAACATCATTACAACCAGAAACAGAATGGTCATAATGCTGCCTGCTTTCATAAAATCGGGCACACGATAACCTGCCGGCCCCATAATGAGAGCATTAACCTGATGAGTTGGAATAAGGAATGAGTTAGATGTTGCAATAGCAACGGTGAGCGCAAACACAGCAGGATCAGCGCCAACACCAATAGCAATATTAACGGCAAGAGGAACCAGTAATACAGTCGCGCCAACATTGGACATAACCAGGGTAAAAAAAGTAGCCAACGCCGCAACTGATGTCTGAATAACCCAGATTGGCATATGCCCAACAACAGATAATGTTTGTTCAGCAATCCACTTTGCTGTGCCTGTGGTTTCCACAGCAAGCCCCAGAGGAATTAATGAAGCCAGTAGAAAAACTGTTTTCCAGCTGACTGCTTCATAAGCCTCTTCTACCGATAACACACCTGATAAAATCATACCCACTGCACCTGTTAATAGCGCAATGGACAAACGTATATCAGTAAACAATACCAGCGATAAAGCAATAGTAAAAAATAATATGGCCCAACCCAACTTTTGAGGCCGCAGGTCTTCATGAGGAAATTCTGTGGTAACAACAACAAAGTTTCGATCTTTTTTAAGTCTTGAAAGTACAGTCCATGGTGAATGAGTAACCAATGTATCACCTGCCTGCATAATCATATCTCGTATACCATCACCTTCACGAAAAGTTTCACCATTACGATGCAGGGCAACCATGGCTATACCATAAGATTTTCTCAGCCAGACCTCACGAGCACTTTTACCAATCAAATTTGATCCAGGTGGGATAACAACTTCACCTATGCCAGACTTGGATGCAGATAAAGCATCGGCAAATGATTCAAGTTGATGCCTGCGTTTAAGTCCGTATTTTCTAACAAAAGTTTTTAAATGTTCTGGATTAGCAAGAATACCCAGCACCATGCGATGCTGTATTTCCATGTCTCGTGCAACACCACCCGAACCAATACTAATATCATTATTTTCTTTCGCTACAGCAATAACACGAACACAATCATCATGTTCTATATCATTCATAAGTAAACCTGCAAGAGGGCTACTATCAGGCACAAAAATTTCCTGCAATGAATAATCAATACCATAAACATCCTGAAAATAATTCATGGTACTTGTGCCTTTATTTCCTTTATCTGTACCTGTTACCGGCAAAACAAAACGTCCCATCAGCACAAAATAAATAATGCCCGTTGCAACCAGCGCAAGACCAACAGGTGTTACTGAAAACAGACCCCAGGTATCCATCTGCTGGTCAACAGGTAATGCTTTATTGGATGTCAATATTAGATCATTGAGTAATATAAGAGGACTTGAACCCACCATAGTTACCGTGCCACCAAGAATGGCGCAGAATCCCATCGGCATAAGCAAACGAGACATAGGCAAACCAGAGCGTGCAGAAATACGCGCAACAACAGGCAAGAATAAAGCCGCAGCACCTACGTTTTGCATAAAACTTGAAATAATACCCACTGTGCTGGAAATAATAGGAATGATTCGTGATTCACTGGTGCCACCCACATTAAGAATAAATGTAGCCACCTTTCCCATAATGCCTGTTTTATCTAAGCCCGCACCAATAATCATCACTGCAATAATAGACATAACTGCATTACTGGAAAAACCATCAAACAGATGTTTGGTATCAACCAGTCCCTGCTCTAATCCCATAAGAGGTGCCAGCAATGAAGTTAACCCCAGCAACACCATCACTGTTGTAGCTGCCACATCCACACCCACAATTTCAAAAGCAAACAGATAAATAGTCATTAATAAAATAGCAGTAACCCATGCCACTTCAATTGTCGGCACAACAAAAGACATTAAAATAGCAAGCACTAAAAAAATAGCGGCTGCAATCCATTGCTTTGTAGTTAGCTTACCGGTCTGTGGTATGACCTGCTCTTCATCTGCTAAAGTATTCAAAGTGATGACTCCTTATTTATTATATGCAATCAGTTTTTTGTAGAATCATTTTTGTTTGCATTAACCTGGCACTCAGTAAAAATACGTTTATCACAATTGCTGCAAATGGATTTATCCAGTTTCTGGTAAATAGCATGAATAGCGGCTGTCTTAGACTGAAAAATATTTCGACCACCTGTTACTTCCAGGCAGCCATAACGATCTAACGCATCCCAAAGTCCTTTTTTAACTTTAATTAAATACATATCACCGCCATTAGCTCGTCGTTTTTTAGCTTCTGTTGCTAATGTCTCCCCCCCCTGCATATCAATAAAATTAATTCCCTGCGACACAATGGCAAGGTGTTTTTGATTGGGGTAAGAAGCGCGAACACGAGCAAATGTTTCATTAACATGATTGATAGAACCAAAAAATAAAGAACCATCAATACGCAGAATTTTTAGCTGTGGGCATTCAGGTAAATCCTCATTCGTTGTAAATGCACGTTTATACTGTCTGGGGTCTGGAGAGCGAACCACTATTTTAGGTTTAGACGTTCTTTCTAAATACAGCAACAAAGATAGAATAACCCCTGCAAAAATAGCCAGCTCCAACTCTAAAAATAACGCTCCAAAAAAAGTAACCATAAGAACAACTGTTTCACGGCGACTGCTTTTTAATATGTGAGTAATTTCTTTAAAGTCGATAAGTCCCCAGGCAACCAGAAATAAAATACCAGCCATGGCTGCATTAGGAAGATAGGCCGCCATGGGGGCAACCATAATAACTATTCCAATTAATAATATTCCCGCCAGCATCGCAGCAAGAGGCGTTCTTGCACCAGCCTGATAATTTAAACCAGAACGATTAAATGAACCTGTCGCCACATAGCCAGAGAAAAATGAACCAAAAATATTTGATAAACCCTGGCCAATAAACTCCTGATTACCATCAATACGCTGACCACTTTTTGAAGCCAGTGAACGACCAATCGATATGGCCTCAGTTAAGGCAAATAAACTAAGTGCAAAAGCAGCTGACGCTAAATTTTTTATTGTATCCATTGAGAAATCAGGCATAGATAGCGGTGGCAATGAATCAGGTAAAGCACCAACCGAAGTAATTCCTGTATTTTCTATTCCCATTTTCTGGTTTAGAAAAAAAGCAATTATGCTACCAGTTAACATGGCCACAATAAGGTAAGGCACTTTTGGCAGCCAGCGCTTAACAGCAATACCGCTTAGTAAAGTGGATAAAGCCACAACTGTAACCCAGGGATTTATATCACCAAGCTGTTGAAAAAACTGCAGCAGAATATCGTGAAAGTGCCCTCCACGTTCAATCTCAATACCAAAAAAGAACTTAAGTTGTTTTGCTGCAATAAGAATAGCTGCACCCGCAGTAAAACCAATAATGACTGAGTGAGAAATAAAATTAACCAGCGCTCCCATACGAGCCAGCCCCAGTATGAGTTCAATGACACCGACCATAAATGTAAGAGTCAAAGCAAGTGTGACGTAATCTATTGAACCCGGTTCTGCATAAACACTTAAAGATGAAAACATCACCATTGATGCCGCAGTAGTCGGACCAGACACAAGATGTTTTGACGAACCAAACAGGGCGGCAATAATGGCTGGAATCATGCCAGCATAAAGACCATATTGTGGCGGCATGCCAGCAATCGTGGCAAAAGCCACGCCTTGAGGAAGCACAACAACAGCACCGGTTAAGCCGGCAATAAAGTCAGCCCGTATATCTCTTGATTTGAGTTGTGGTAGCCAGTTTAAAAAAGGGAATATTTGAAGCCAGATATTATGTGAAGCAAATGATGACATTAAAAGGTGTAACTCCTTATGCTGCGGAAATCATAGTTTGTTTTTTATGGTTTGCATCCTGAATCAGGATCAAAGGCAATTGACGAACAGTATGATGAAGGGTTGAGTTTGCTATAATTTTTTTAGCAAACAAGTCATGCTCAGTAGCCACGATATAGCGCAGAGCGGGATTATGGCGGGTAAATTTATTAAATAATTCTGCTGTTTCACCCATCATCAGACTAACAGAAGCTTTTCTCCCAGCAGCCTGCAATCTATTACGCAAAGCATCCGCCCGCATAGATAGGTCAGGATCATCACCATAGGCAAGAATATCAAACTCTGCCGTTTTCATATGAGATGATGCCTTTAAAACATAATCTAAAATTCCCTCTGATACTTGACCGTCAAACAAAATTACTACTCTGGGAGTAAATGCCTGACTCATCGCCGTTTTTTTTACTGCACGTGGATGGTGCTTCCTCGGAGATTGTTTACTCACGCCCAGAAATTTTAATTTATCCGAACGAGACATAAATTCACCCGCATCCTGATAAGCAAATGCAGATAACATGCGTTTAATATCCTGAGTTAATTTTTTCATTAATAAAATAACCAAATTATAAAATACTTAACTACTGTATTAGCATAGACTGTGCCAACTGAGTAATTACTTTAAGTCATTGTTTTTATTAATTTACTCTATACTTTGAGTCAATACGGGCGTTTCATTTTGTAACGCTTTTAAAAAAGATTATGCTAATACAGCGCCTCAATAAGCTTGCACGAATTTGCTTCAATATGTAACAATAGCGTTTCAAATTGAAACAGTTGACATATAAGCTTATGAGCAGCTTACATACAAAAATCACCCTGTCTTACAGCCTGTTTTCAGGTCTAATTTTTTTGCTTTCTATTATTGCTTTTTCAGACCTGCTATTTCTGGGAACAAAAATAAATGAGGGTAGCGTAGTTGCTGATCTTAAAAATGACATAACTGAAATACGTCGCCATGAAAAAAATGTGCTGCTCTATAGAGACTCCAAAGATCTGCGGCAAATAAAGAATTCAGCCAAAACCGCCATTGAAAACCTCAACACTCACCAGAAGTTGTATCAATCACTTATTAATGAGCAGGGATTTAACCTCTTATTAAATAACCTGAAAATATATCAGGCATTTTTTATATCACCTGATACTGAGTTTGCCGAAACTAAAATGAAAAATATTCGGCTGCTTGGCCACACTATCTCCAGATCAGTCGATAATCTTGCCGCCGAAGAAAGACAACTACTGGCATCTATGGCAAATCAGAGCCAGTGGGCATTAGCAGGGGCTATCTTTATTATGGCCATATTAGCCATTGCAATAGGCTGGCAAATGTCTCGTGTTATTAGCGCACCACTTAAACTGCTCGAAAAAAGTCTGCTACATATTGCAGAAGGCCGTTTTGATTTTATTAAACCCGCAACCAGTGACCAGGAATTTATAACTCTCTCAAAGGCAATTAATCGCATGCTACACGAACTGGATCTTCGTCATCGTCGTATGCTGCAATCTGAAAAACTGGCTTCTCTGGGGGTTCTTGTATCAGGTGTATCTCATGAACTCAATAATCCTCTGGCAAATATTTCTTCTTCCTGCCAGTTATTAATTGAAGAAAAAAACGAAGCCAATAATCAACAGATAGATGAATGGTTGCAACAAATAGACAATGAAACAGAACGTGCAAAAAATATTGTCAAAGCCCTGTTAGATTACGGACGAAAAAAACAGTTTCAACTGGAATATATTTCTGTCAAAAAGATGATAGATAAAAGTTTATTTTTATTAAAAAGCCAGTTAAAACATTCAGCAATTGTAAACATTGATATACCAGACGATTTAAAAATAAATGCTGATATGCAACGCATGCAACAGGTTATTATTAACCTTGTACGCAATGCATTAAATGCAGGCGGTGAAAATGTCAGCATTCACATAATGGCAACACCCTGCAGTAAAGCAATGAATTTATTTCCTGACAATATTCAGGTTATTGGTAAAACAGATTTTATTCTGGATTCAGATAATAATTACTGTGAAATACAGATAAAAGATGACGGGACTGGGATTTCTAAAAATATACTCAATAAAATATTTGATCCTTTTTTTACAACCAGTGAACCAGGTCATGGAATGGGCTTAGGGCTTTATATTGTGCAGGAAATTATTCAGGATCATGAAGGATGTATTGGTGTTATCAGCAATAAAGAGGACGGTACAACATTTATTATTAGACTCCCCTGTAAAGACAACCATGCTAACGACAAAGACAATAATCTATGAATACTCAAAACCCAGCATTAACAAATACAATGCGCCTGCTAATTATTGATGACGAACCCGTCTCAGTAAAAAATCTTTCCTATGCATTACAGAAATCAGGCTATGAAGTTACAACAAGAACAAGTGGCCCAGATGGAATTGAAGCTCTTAACAATAATATTTTTGATATTGTTATTACCGATTTACGCATGGAAAATATTGATGGCATGTCCATACTAAAAAAAGCAAAATCATTAGATGACAATATGGCCGTCATTATGATAACTGGCCATGCAAGCTTAACGTCTGCTGTAGATGCAATGAAAGCAGGCGCTTTTCATTATATTGAAAAACCTTTCAGACTGGATGAAGTTCGTGAAGTTGTAAAAAATGCGGCTGAACTTGTAAAAACAAAACGTGAAAATAAACAGCTGCATTTACTGGTTAAACAAAATTCAAAAGGCCCACGAATTATTACCCAGGATGCAGGCATGCAACGCTTGCTGGAAAACGTGCGTCAAATTGCACCTACAGATTGTTCTGTATTAATAACAGGTGAAAGCGGTACAGGCAAAGAACTTATCGCCAGAAACATACATAAAAATAGTGAACGAAAAAATAAACCTTTTATAGCTATTAATTGCGGCGCATTTCAGGAAGAATTGTTAGCTAATGAATTATTTGGTCATGAAAAAGGTGCATTTACTGGTGCAAATAATTCACGCATGGGTTTAATTGAAGCGGCAGATGGAGGCACATTATTTCTTGATGAAATTGCAGAAATGACTCTGCCTATGCAGGTTAAATTTTTACGTGTTATACAGGAACAGGAAGTTCAACGATTGGGAAGCATAACAACAAAAAGTGTAAATGTGCGCTACCTGGCAGCAACCAATAGAGATCTTCTAAAAGAAGTTGCATCAGGCCACTTTCGTAATGACCTTTATTATCGACTAAATGTTGTTTCTTTACACCTGCCACCTTTATCAGAGCGACGTGATGATATTCCCCTGTTAGCTTATTATTTTTTAAAAAAACATGCCATTCAAATGGGCAGATCCATTGAAGATATTTCAGCTGAAGCCATGACAAAATTAATTGATTATGATTACCCAGGAAATATTCGAGAACTGGAAAATATAATAGAGCGTGGTGTTGCACTTGCAACGGGAAAAGAATTAACAACTCAGCAGTTACCCAAAATACTTATTGATAAATCGGTACAGGTTATCAGAGGCGATAAAAAGAAATTACCCAGTCTTGATGATCGTGAAGAAGAATATATTCGTTGGGTATTAAAAGAAACAGGCGGAAATAAAACACAGTCAGCTAATATATTGGGTATCGCCAGACCTTCTTTATGGCGCAAGCTAAAAAAATATGAGATTGATCAGTAGCACCTTTTTTACCCACCCAGTCATAACCCCTGTTTAATCCAGCAGCATTATTCTAAATATACGCTTGACCATATATATGTTTAAACGTATATTTATATCATGCTAAATGAAACTGACAGTTTTTTCCGTATGCTGGCCGATAGCACCCGCCTTCGCTGCCTGATGCTAATGCAGGCAGAAGGTGAGCTGTGCGTATGCGAGCTAACCCACGCATTAAATCTATCCCAGCCTAAAATTTCCCGCCATCTAGCACATTTGCGTGAGACAGGCGTACTGGTGGCTCGGCGTAATGGCACATGGATGAATTACCAAATAAACCCGGATATGCAGACATGGGCGCTGGAAATACTGCAAACAACTCTAAAGGGTGTACGCAAAACAGAACCCTTTATATCCGATCAAAAAATGTTGGAAACCATGGCTAACCGGCCAGGACTTGTGTGTTGCTCATGAACAAAGCCATCAATATATTATTTCTCTGCACCGGCAATTCATGCCGCTCTCAAATGGCTGAAGGCTGGGCCAGATATTTTGCTAAAAATTCATTTGAAGTTCAGTCGGCAGGCATTGAGTCTCATGGTAAAAATCCACGTGCAATTGCTGTTATGCAGGAAGCTGGTGTGGATATATCCACGCAGGAATCAACAAAAGTTACCGATAAAATGCTTGAGCAGGCAAACTGGATTATCACTGTTTGCGGCCATGCCGATGAACATTGTCCCGCATTACCAGCGAATATAAAAAAAGAACACTGGCCATTAAATGACCCGGCCAAAGCCAAAGGCAGTGAAGAAGAAATTATGCAGCAATTTCGCAACAGCCGTGACGATATAAAAAACAGAGTTAACAATCTGCTACAAAGATTACAGGAATTATCAGCATGAGCGCTCAATGTGAAGTAAGCGTAAAAAAGTCTACAGCCACAAACATGAATTTATTTGAGCGTTATTTAAGCCTGTGGGTTTTTCTATGCATTATTGCAGGCATTACACTGGGTCATTTTTTCCCCAGTCTTTTTCAAACCATTGGCAAACTTCAAGTAGCACAAATCAATATTCCAGTTGCCGTACTGGTCTGGTTAATGATTATTCCCATGTTAATTAAAATTGATTTAAAAGCACTTAAAGATGTACATAAATTCTGGCGTGGGATTTCAGTTACATTATTTGTAAACTGGTGTGTTAAACCTTTTTCAATGGCATTACTGGGCTGGCTATTTATTGGCTATCTGTTTCGCGACATGCTGCCTGCTGAACAGATTGACAGCTACATTGCGGGGTTAATTTTACTTGCCGCAGCACCCTGCACCGCTATGGTGTTTG
>CAZFUY010000009.1:0-43385 GCA_964522445.1 uncultured Thiotrichaceae bacterium
TTTTGAATATAATGATTGTGAAATTGTACTTAGAAAACCTGTTATGCCAGCAATGCTAACCAAAGATACTACGGTTATTCGACAGGATTGTTTGTGTTATTTAATGGAGCGAATTAATTCGCCTGATTTGGAAGATACTAAAAGTATTAGTCCGCAAATGAACGCAAACACATGCTAATGTTGAGTAAAAAGTAGCAGAGTTAAATGGGCTAATCCCTTGAACTCTATAATCACATTACCAATGTTTGGGGTGTTTACGTGATGCGTGGAAGACTCTTAAAATCTCGATGTGTTGTAAGCGAGGGCGAACGCGATAGGGAACAATGTAACGGGTTTTAGGAATGACTAACTCATGAGTGCCGGGTAGTCGGCCAGGATGACCCAGATTAGGGTTATCAGCGAGTAAGGCTACAGTTTGTTGAATGCGTTGCACAACAAGTCGGGCGGCTTGAGGATCATCTTTGGCTATATGCTCAGCTTCCTGGTCCAGGTTTTTTAAAGCTGTTCGTAGCCATTTAATCTCCATTAGTGCCCCATTTATTAAATACTGCGTCAACCTCTTTGTTGCTGGCAAAATCATTGTTATCTGCCTCTTTAATGGCAGCTTTAAGTTCCTGAATCTGCCACTCATTTAGCTCGATAAATTCTCGTACCGCTTCGGCAGCCAGAAAAGATTTACTGCGATGCGTTGCTTTAGAAAGGTTGTCCAGACGGGTTTTAAGCTCTGGTTCAAGGCGAATGGTCATGGTAGTTGACGTTTGAGACATATTGCACCTGTTATATGTGTTCAGATGTACACATAATAGCACAGGAAGATTGTTCCTATGCTCGTTGTCTGTCAACAGGGTGATAGCAATTGTAAATTAAAGGGTTCGAAGTGCTTAAATAAAAACTGGGGACCGTTTTCTCTAAATAGACCAGTTTGCTAAATTTTGCGGGCTTTTTTATTTTATGAATGTCAGCTCCAATAGTTTTTACTTGATATCTAATGATTGAATTAACTTGCCTGATTTGGAAGGCACTAAAAGCATTAGTCCGCAAATAAATGCGAATTAACGCAAATAAAATCAAAAGCTTAATTTTTGTGTAGTGCGCCATAGGCGCACAAACTAAGCATTAGCGTGTATTTGCGTTCATTTATTACGCGCTTCCTGTGATTCACCCTTTCAGGGCTGTCTTCGTGCATTCAAAGCGCTTCTGCGTTTTAGTGCGGACTCATACTTTTGATCTTAAGTCTTAGCTAAAAAATCTCAGCCTCAGGCCTTATTATAAATCTCAGCGCCTTTTTCCACGAACTCAATGGATTTTTCCTGCATGCCTTTTTTAAGTGCATCTATATCAGTCATGCCATTTTCTTTTGCGTAATCACGTACATCCTGTGAGATTTTCATGGAACAGAAATGAGGTCCACACATTGAGCAGAAGTGAGCAACTTTGGCTGAGTCTTTGGGCAGGGTTTCATCGTGGAAGTCACGTGCCTTGTCAGGATCCAGCCCCAGATTGAACTGGTCTTCCCAGCGGAACTCAAAACGTGCCTTGGACATGGCGTTATCACGAATCTGTGCGCCGGGGTGGCCTTTGGCTAAATCGGCGGCGTGGGCGGCAAGTTTGTAAGTGATGATGCCTTCGCGTACATCTTCTTTGTTAGGTAGTCCTAAGTGTTCTTTAGGCGTTACATAACAGAGCATTGCTGTGCCGTACCAGCCAATATTAGTGGCGCCGATAGCAGAGGTGATGTGATCATAACCGGGTGCGATATCTGTTACCAGTGGGCCGAGAGTGTAAAATGGGGCTTCAAAGCAGTCTTTTAATTCTTTATCGACATTTTCTTTCACCATGTGAAGGGGCACGTGGCCGGGGCCTTCAATCATTACCTGTACATCATGTTGCCAGGCGATTTTGGTGAGTTCGCCCAGTGTTTCCAGCTCTGCAAACTGTGCTGCATCGTTGGCATCTGCCAGAGAGCCGGGGCGCAGGCCATCACCTAATGAGAAGGCCACGTCATAGGCTTTCATTATTTCGCAGATTTCTTCAAAGTGGGTATAGAGGAAACTTTCTTCATGATGAGCCAGACACCATTTGGCCATAATAGAGCCTCCGCGAGAAACAATGCCGGTCACTCGGTCTGCTGTCATGGGCACATAGGCCAGACGAACACCGGCATGGATGGTGAAATAATCTACGCCCTGTTCAGCCTGTTCAATTAATGTGTCTTTAAAAATTTCCCAGGTCAGATCTTCTGCTTTGCCGTTTACTTTTTCCAGTGCCTGATAGATTGGCACAGTGCCAATAGGCATGGGCGCATTGCGCAGAATCCATTCACGGGTTTCATGAATGTTTTTACCCGTTGATAAATCCATTAAGGTATCGCCACCCCAGCGAGCTGACCAGGCCATTTTCTCTACTTCATCCTCGATGGAAGATGTTACTGCTGAGTTGCCGATATTGGTGTTGATTTTAACCAGAAAGTTACGTCCAATAATCATCGGTTCTATTTCGGGGTGATTGATATTACAGGGCAGTACAGCACGGCCACTGGCAATTTCATCACGTACGAATTCAGGGGTGATTTCTTCTGGCAGGTTTGCGCCAAAGTTTTCGCCGGGGTGCTGCCTTAATAATTTTCTGTATTCTGGATCAGCACGATGCTCTTTCAGGCGCATGCCTTCACGAATGGCGACATATTCCATTTCGGGGGTCACTATGCCCTTACGTGCATAATGCATCTGTGAGACATTTTTGCCTGCTTTAGCACGCCTTGGCGTGCGGATATGTTCAAAGCGTAAGTGAGCTAAACCGGCATCGTTTTTTCTTTGCTGACCAAAATCAGAGCTGGGACCATCCAGTAATTCTGTGTCATTACGTTCTTCAATCCAGGTGCTGCGCAGATCAGGCATGCCTTTCATCAGATCGATTTCAATCTCTGGATCAGTGAAAGGGCCGGAAGTGTCATAAACTGTAACGGGCGGGTTTTTCTCAACACCAAAGCTGGCGGCTGTATCGTCCTGTAGAATTTCACGCATAGCAACGCGAATATCGGCTCTTGAGCCTTCAACATAAATCTTTCTGGAGCCGGTGATTGGGCGGGTAACTTCTTCAGACAGTCTGGCTGTTCTGCTAACAAATTCTTCTGGAATGGCACTCATCTCATATTCCTCAATGCGAAGGGGAGCAACGGTATAATGAGGGGTCCGTAGCTTCCCTACGCCAGTATTAACTGGGTCAGGTTCTAAGGGTTTATCTCAGCCCTAAACAGGCACCCCTAGCTCGAAGTGGCGTAAGTTTATATCTAATCGCGCTTCAAGCCTACCCTTGATCGTTAGGGCAGGTTAGAATCGGACAAAAGAACAGTATATTTTGGGGATTAGACATGACCGCGATAAATATAGAGCAAGCCAAATTTAATATGATTGAACAACAGGTGCGTCCATGGGATGTGCTTGATCCTAAAATACTGGAAACACTGGATCAGATTTCTCGAGATGTTTATGTTTCAGATGAGTATAAAAATCTGGCTTATGCCGATACCGCCATCCCTTTGGGAAATGGCCAAAATATGATGCACCCCATAGTTGAAGGTCGTCTTTTACAGGCACTTGATTTGCAGCGCACAGATGAAGTGCTGGAGATAGGCACAGGAAGTGGATTTGTTACTGCCTGTCTGGCTCATCTGGCATCGCATGTCGATACACTGGATATTGATGAATCATTAACTAAAACAGCTGCCGCTCGTTTTGTTGAGCAGGGTATTTTTAATATCAGTATTTCAACAGCTGATGCCATGCAGAGTGATTCATTGGCTAATAAAACCTACGATGCTATTGCCATTACAGGCTCAGTGGCAGAAATACCAGAGCCTTATAAAGAAGCATTAAATATAGGCGGGCGGATGTTTGTTATTGCAGGCGAAGCGCCAGTAATGGTTGCCTGGTTAATTACACGTGTTGATAAAGACTCATGGGCGCAACAATATTTATTTGAAACTTCTCTTGAGTCACTTATTAATGCAACATCAGTAAAAAAATTCGTTTTTTAAAAAATATTAAATCAGTTATGAAGAAAATTTTACAAATGGCAGGTTTGATATTTTTTATGCAGACCTCACCACTCGCTATTGCTGTGGATTTTTTACAGGCATTAGAGCAGGCTGAAAAAATTGACCCAGAAATTCTAGCGGCTGAGTTTGAATATCAGGCCACGCTTGAAACTCGTGCGCAAAGTAAATCTGCGTTATTGCCGACTATTGAATTATCTGTTTTTACCAGCCAAACAAAACAGGTAACTACAAACAGCTCTATACCTACTATTATTCCGAATGGATCAATTGATATAAATACTGATGGTTATTCTCTTTCTTTATCTCAGTCTATTTATAGTCACGGTTTATATAAGCAGTTAGAACAAACAGATATTAATATTGCCCTGAGTACGGCAAAAATTAATGCGCAACGTCAGACATTAATACTACGTGTAGCAGATGCATATTTTTTAGTATTGGGTGCAGAAGATAATCTCAGGTTTGCACAGGCAGAAAAAGAAGCCATTGGGCAACAGCTGGAGCAAACAAAAAAACGTTTTGATGTTGGCCTTATTGCAATTACAGATGTTAAAGAATCACAGGCTAAATATGATGTATCTGTTGCGCAGCAAATAGATGCAGAAAATAAACTGGCAGTGACAATGGAAGCATTGCGCAGTTTAATTGGAGTCATGCCTGTAACGTTACAGTCGTTATCAGAAGATATTTCCTTATTAGTTCCTGAGCCTGCAAATATAGATAAATGGACTGACAATGCGAAACAGAATAATCTGTCATTACAGGCTGCTCGACTTTCTTATGATGTTGCACGTAAACAAATTGATATTAATAAATCAGGTCATTATCCATATTTAGGTTTATCTGTTAAACAAAATTATACACGTCCTGATGGCGGTAACCTGTCTTCAAATTCAAAAGATACTTCAGTGTTATTGCAGTTAACTATTCCTGTCTATTCTGGTGGTTTAACTAGTGCAAAAACAAGGCAGGCCGTTTTGCAGGCAGAGCAGGCCAGAGCCTTGCGTGATAAAGCTTATCGTCAGGCTATTCAGCAAGTACGAGAAAGTTATCTTGGGGTTACAACATCTATTGCTCAGGTTAAAGCTTTTAAGCAATCGCTGATTTCAACTCAGGCAGCCTACGAAGCAACCCAGGCTGGGTTTGATGTGGGCACACGCACAGCGGTGGATGTCCTGGCTTCGTTGCGTGAGCAATATCGTGCAGAAAGAGATTATGCAAAAGCACGTTACACCTATGTGCTAAATTTATTAAAACTCAAATCTGCTGCTGGAATTTTATCTAAACAGGATGTTGTGCATATTAATCAGTGGTTGAAGCATTGAAAAGTATGAGTCTGCAAACGAACACAAATGTTTTGTTTGTGCGCTGCCACGCGCGTACTACACAATATTTAATGTTTTCATTTGCTGACTAAGTCTTTTGATTTTTTAAAATGATAAAAGCCGTTAATGCAACTAACTACTTATCCCCTAAATACTGGCCAACCTGGTTTGCGCTTGGATTAATGCGCGTTGTCTCAAAAATGCCACTACCTGCTATTGTTTTTACGGGTTCATTGCTTGGTTATTTAATTTATTATGCCATGCCTAAAAGAAGACGCATTGGTGAGATTAATATTGCTTTTGCCTTTCCAGATTATTCAGAAAAACAAATAAAAGCCTTAAATAAAACGGCTATTAAGAATATTGGTGTTGCTGCTTTTGAACTGGCATTGTCCTGGTGGGAAAATAAAAGAATTCTGGAATGGTGTGAAATTGAAGGTCTGGAAAATTTAAAGCAGGCACAGCAACAGGGACGAGGCGTAATTATTCTTACCGCGCATTTTACCTGTCTTGAAATAGGCGGGCCGGTATTAAATCACCATGTGCCATTTCAGGTGATGTACAAACGGGCGCACAATAAATTATTTGATGAGTTTATGAAATATCACCGAGGGCGTTTATATAAAGCAGTTGTTGATCATCATAAACCCATCACATTAATAAAAGGGCTGAAAAAAGGCTATGCAGCCTGGTATGCACCGGATCAGGACTTTGGTGGTAAAGACAGTGTCTTTGTTCCTTTTTTTGGTGTAGATGCTACAGCACTGACTGCGCCTGCAAGATTCTCAAAAATAACGGGGTCACCTGTTGTGCCGTATTACATTCAGAGAAAGAAAGGTGCTAAAGGTTATAAATTAACTATTCTTCCAGCATTAAAAGACTTTCCCAGGAATGAAGCGGTAGAAGATGCAAAGGTTATTAATAAAACCCTGGAAAATATGATTATGCAGAATCCACAGCAATATCTGTGGGTGCATAAACGTTATAAAAACCGACCTGAAGGCGAAGCGGCTATTTATAGTAAATAAACTATGACCTATCGACTTATTATATTTCTTCTATGGCCAGTGTTTTTTATTTACACACTAAAAATAGCCCGGCGTTATAGTGATAAGCGATATTTAAAACAACGTCTGGGCTGGTCTTTGCCGTTATTAAATAGAAAACCAATATGGATTCATTGTGCGTCTGTGGGTGAGGTGAATACTTTCTTGCCTTTGCTTAAGTTGTTAAATAAAAATTATCCAGAGGAAGAGTTTCTAATAACAACAAACACGCCAACAGGTGCCTCGATTGTTGAAAGTCATCAATTGGAAAATACAAAACACTGTTATCTGCCATATGATTCATTTGCTGCCATTAGTCGTTTTTTAAATTATGTGCAGCCAAAATTAGCGTTGATAATGGAAACAGAAATTTGGCCGCAATTATATAAACAGTGTAAAAATAAAAAAATCCCTATTAGTATTATCAATGGTCGTTTGTCGGTAAAGACTTTGAATGCAAATAACTGGATTAAAAAACTTTATAAAGCAGCTTTAAAAAATACAGATAAAATCTTTGTGCGTTCTGAGCAGGATAAAAATAATTTTATTAAATTAGGTGCAGACAAAAAAAACATAGAAGTTATTGGTAATCTAAAATTTTCTAATGAAGCGTCAAAAGAAATAAAAACACTGGATAATTTTACCCGACGATCATATGTTCTGGCAGCATCAACACATGATGATGAAGAATATCAGCTGGCTAAAATGTGGAAAAATATTAATAATCAGGGAAAATTACTGGTCATTGCACCAAGGCATCCTGATCGCAGTGAATCTATTTTACAGAAAATAAAAGCTCTTAATTTAAATATTGCTGTCAGAAGTAAAAGAGATGAAATAACAGAGCAAACAGATTTGTATCTGGCAGATACTCTGGGTGAATTAAAGTCATTTATGAAAAATGCAGAGATTGTATTTATGGCAGGCTCATTAATTCCTCATGGTGGGCAAAACCTGCTAGAGCCTGCACAGCTTTCCAGAGCAATAGTAGTAGGTCCTTATGTGCATAATTTTCAAAATGAAGTTGATCAATTTAAAAATCAGTGTGCCTGTATTCAGGTTTCTGATTTAGAAAATCTGGCCAGGGTCATGGAATCTTTATTAGTTGATGCTGATGAACGCGATAGATTGGGTGTTGCCGCGAAACAGTTTATGGATAAGCAGGTAAATACAGCTGAACTTTATATGGAAAAAATAAAACAGCATTATTCAAATTTGTTATAAAAATATAAATATATAGTATTAGCTGTTTTAAATTTGGCTCTTATTAAGTAATATCTGCATAAAATAAGTGCGAGACACCTTGGTTCATAAGCTAATAGAGATGTTTTGTCGTTGTTAAACCTAAAAATAGCACAGGGTATAGTTATGAAAGTTTTCTCCAGGAATATCAGTATTAAAACGTGGATAGTTATTTTTTCCTGCATGGTGAGCGGTGTAGCTAGTGCATGGACTGATGATATTAAATCAATAGAGGATGTGAATACTCTATGTAAACTAGAGCCTGAAGCACAATGCACTTCGGCTGTACGTATAGGATTAAATGCACCGGGTATTGATATGCATAGTGCATCGATGTCAACAATGCGGCTTGATAATGCGAATTTGCAAGGAGCTAACCTGTCCTATGCAATACTTCAGCTTTCAAATCTCAAAGGTGCAAATTTAATGCTTGCCAATCTTGAAGGTGCTCATTTGCATGCTGTTAATTTGGTAAATGCAAATCTTATGATGGCTAATCTGCAAAAAGCTAATCTTATGGATGCAAATTTAACAGGCGCAAATCTGACGGGTGCAAATCTAACGGGCGCTATTTTAGTAAAAACAAAATTTGATAATGCAACATGGATGGATGGTCGAGTTTGTGCAGTTGGTTCTATTGGCAAGTGTCTTTAACTCCGTAGGAGCGGTTTTTAGCCGCGATAGATTTTGCTAAATAATTAATCGCGGCTAAAGACTGCTCCTACGTTTAAAGGTTATTTTACTTCATAAGCCAGCACCAGCTCAGACCAGTTGGCTTCTGTAAAATAAAAGCTTGAATGAATTCCCTTCAACTTTATTAATGATCGATGCAAACGTTTAATATTTTCACCTTTCCAGGTGCCGTTCTGTTTGATGCAGCCACGATCAAAATCAATAAGATAAATTTTTCCACTCTCATCAAATAAAATATTATTAGCATTTAAATCGGCGTGATATACGCCGTAATTATGAAATAATCGTATGCAATGGCCAATATTATTCCAGGTCTCAGAATCCAGTGACTTTTCCTGTATCTTTTGAGCCAGTGTTTTTGCCCCATTAATTTTATTTAATAAGATAGCCGCTTTATATAAGCCAGAAGCTCGACCAAATGGCCAGAGCACCTGTGCAGCAACAGCCTGTGGAACAGGTAGTCCCAGTACATGTAATGTATTTAATAAGTGCCACTCTTTCCAGGCACGGGTGTTTTTTAGAGACCAGCCCAGATAAAGTTCTTTATTCCAGCGAGCAACCATGCCGCCTCGTTTATAATGTCTTAATACCCAATGGTGTTTTTGATAATCGATAAGCCAGGCTGCACCACGTCCCTGAGTATTGTGAGTTATGTCGGCATGTTGTTGTAGCCAGTGCGGGTCGAATAAACCCTGTTCCGGGTTTGAAATTATTGAAGCATCATATAGGATGTAGCTTTTATTCTGCCGGATTATTTTTACACTACTTGATGTCATTACCGCTAACAACTCCACCTGAACATATTTGTATTCTACGATTGTCTGCTATCGGAGATGTAACACATGTTCTACCGACACTGCGCAGCATACAACATCAATGGCCTGAGGCCAAAATAACCTGGATTACAGGTAAGCTGGAAGCAGAGCTGGTTAAAGATATTGCTGGTGTGGAATTTATTATTTTTGATAAGTCTCAGGGCTGGAATGCTTATGCAAAATTGCGTCAACAGCTTAAGTCACGGCATTTTGATGTGTTATTGCATATGCAGATATCATTAAGAGCCAGCATTGCCAGTTTATTTATCAAAGCCCCTATTAAGCTGGGATTTGATAAAGGCAGGGCTAAAAACCTGCAATGGTTATTTACTAATTATAAAATCACACCCAGATCTCAACGCCAGCATGTCCTCGATGCTTTCCTTGAATTTGCACATGCTCTGGGTGTTAAAGAAGATGTTATTCAATGGAATATTCCTCTGCCAGAGCAGCCAGAAAAATATCTGGCAACACATATCCCTGTAAAAAAATATATTGCCATTAATCCCTGTACCAGTGCCAGGGCAAATAACTGGCGAAACTTATCTGTTGATACCTATGTTTCAATTATTGATTATGTTTATGATCATTCTGGTTTGCAAACAGTGCTAACAGGTGGTCCATCACAAACAGAAAAAAGCTATGCTGAAAAAATAGCCCGGCAGGCAAAAAGTAAAGTTATAAATCTGGTAGGACAAACCAGTCTTAAAGATTTATTAGCAATTTTAAATCAGGCAGAAGTTGTAATTGCACCTGATACAGGGCCGCTACACATGGCAAATGCCTGTGGTACAAAAGTTATTGGACTTTATGCTAGCTCAAATCCTTTCAGGACAGGCCCTTATTCCAATATTGAAAATACAGTTAATAAATACCCTGAAGCGGTAAAAAAAGAATTTAATACAACGGTGGATAATATTAAATGGGGTAAGCGAGTAAGAGATGCTGATGTTATGTCACTTATTAAGTTAGAAGATGTAACTCAGAAGCTTGATGTAATTTTAAATTAATTCTGCAACAACCCTGTCCATGCGGCTGCAATATTGTCATGATTGTATCCGCCGCCCATAACCTGTAACCGATCATTAGCATGTTTATTTGTAATACTTATGCACAGGTCTGGTGCAATTTATTTATTGTGTATATTAGTGCATATCAATAGAGTCATAAAGTCAATAAGTTAATAGTAAAAAAACATAAGTTATTGTTTTATATGTATATAAAATCTATATAATTAAAAAACAGGCAATTTGAAGGAATTGATAGTTGAATGTGATTAGCTGTCTTACTGTGTATGTTATACACAGAGTTATCCACAGTTTTTGTGGATAAAGTGAGCTAAGGATACTCTGATCAAGTCTGATTATTTTACGCTGGCTAAAATGGTTTGTATTTACCCCGAAGTTCGTTGCAATAGAGCGACTATTCCGCCTCACTTCGTGAAAAATACAAACCATTTTTTCTCAGCCTAATTCTAACCATACTTAATCAGAGTATCCCTAACAAAAAATGATGTCAGTATAAAATTATTAATAGGTGATTTGAGCTGTATGTATATTCTTTACAAGTGGCTAATCTGGAGCTATATCAATATCTATAAGATTTAATTTAAGGTTTATGTATGTACTTATTGAAGAAGTTTCTGATCATTTTATTTGCTAATTCATTGTTATTTTCAGTAGTTGCAAATGCTGATGGCGTATTTTTAGATAAAAAACGTAATGGTCATGAGTTATCCAGGGCTGAGATCAGGCAGCTTAAGGCTGAATTTTTACAGAAATTTGGTGAAAAAAATTCAGTGCCATTAGTACGTTCAAATAATCCATGGAAATCTAAAAAGCAACGAGATCAGAGAATTCAGCGAACAGTGGCATGGGGCGAATGCCGTGATTATTCATTGAAGAAACGTAATCGTTGTTATAAGGAAGGTCGAGATGCTTATCAGTGCGAGCGACTGTATGAGGCGCGATCTATAAAATGTAATAATGATTATTAATTAGTTTTTTATAATCCATAAAACTTGTAGGTAAGAAGTCCACCAGAAAAATAACAGGGAGTAACAAAAAGAATGGCAAATAGTTTACTGTATTTATCCATATCTTTATTTTCCTGATCAGATAAATCTTCATATGAAGATTTTTTCATATGAGAAAGCGCATATAAATCCCAGCTAATACTGTATAGCAATAATGGTAAAACCAGTGCCCCGATTACTGCCGCAAGATTATCCTTCCATATTGCAATTATAAAAATAAGACCAATTGTGCCAGATAAAAATTCAGCAAAAATATACAGCATGTTTCGTTTATCTGTAAATTCTTTAATAACAGATATTATAATTACAATTGATAGTATGATTAAATATAGAATTGCCCACCACGGCATAACATAACTCTCTTTTTATTAGTTTTTCAAATAGTATTATAATAAATAAATTTTATAAAGCCTGTTTGATTAAATAATGTGAAAGCTCCAGGGCATTGTCCTGTTCTTCAGTTAATTCATGATCGTCTTCCTGATCAAGACGTTTTGATGAATGATCTTTTTGTAGTAAATTTTCTAAAACAGCAGAAAGAGCATGAATACGTTCCTGCGTAATTATTAGTTCCAGCATACGACAGTATGGTTTTAGCATGTCAACGTAATCAACAGCATTGACTAAGGGGAGCTGAGATATTTCACCTGATTCATCCAGATAACTTAGTGGTTGAGTGTCCAGTATTTTACTGCGTTCAATATTTAATAAGTGCAGCATGTTGTGTGTTTGTTTTAAACAGATATAGAGTTTTTTCAGTAATGATTCAATTTGTTTTCGTTCGGCATAACTGGTTCGTTGAAGAAACTGATTTCTGCTGGCAGTAATAGTAAGGAAGTGGATGATTAATGTGTCAGTGCTACTGAGCAGAGTTTTTATAGTGTATTCGTCTTCATAACCGATAGGGTGGCCAGTATTAAAACCTGTTTGTCGAAGTTTAATTAACAGTGAGTTGTTCACTGTTTTAATATCAACAAGCATGGTATTTATTGCCGCTATGGAATTACTCATATTAGTGTCAACTTATTGTAGTTGTAATAAAGTAGAGTGTTTTACCTGTTCTTAAAGCACATCCATTCAATAGTTTTTCTTTAAAACAGACCCGTATAAAAACACATAAAAGCAGTCAAGCCCTGATCTAGTGGGTTTGCTGGAAGGCCTGTGGGTAATTTTTATTATTATGGGATACAGTGTGTATCTGCTTATGTTGGAAAAACACTATATATGGTGGTATATCTAAGGTCAAGCACAATCTACTGTGGATTAGCTTGTGGGGAAAATAAGGAAAAGCTGTGGATAAGTTTTAAATATCTATATGAATCAGGGTGCTAGTTTGCTTATTTAAAATAACTGTTAAAAAGATTTTTTTAGAGTGTCACTGGTATAAATATGAAATGTTCAGCCTGAAAATACTGTGCTATATGCAGGTATTTATGTGGTGATATTAAGTATATAAATGACATAAGCGGCGGCTATAAATTGCATAATATGAATTATATTTTGTAATAAAGTTAATGATCGTAATGCCCGTTGGCTTTCAGGTTTATTTTTTGTGCATAAATGAAGTGTTATGCCTCTAAGGATATGCGCTGTGCAAAATATATAACTGGCGGCAATAATAGTAAGTAAAAATGCCGCCTGTTGATACTTGATTAATGCGGCAACTAAACCACCCGATAAACATAAAACAATATTTAATCTATAAAAGCGTCGATATAAAAAAATCTTTTGTTCGTCGTTTAATTGTTTTGAAATAAGTGGTTTATAAAGAAGGGTAAGTAGTAAATAACTTCCCATAACACTGCCAGCAAATGCGGCGGTTATTAATGTAAGTAAGCTGTATAGATGCATAAGATTAATTTAATGACTGAGATGTTATTTGAGGTCTTTGCACGATATATTCACGAGTAAAATTTTAGTGTATTTTTCTTTCGCGCCTCTATCGTGCAAAGGTCTCTATTTAAATTAATTATGCAGCTGAACAGTGATACTCACAAGGGATGTCATTATTTTTTTACAGTGATTCCAAACTTCGTAGTTTGCCAGGTAATATTTTGAAGTCTACCAGTGAACTGAATAATGCTTTGAAAAAAGTTGCTTCATTTTCATAGAGAATTTTATAGTACTGCATTTTCATGGTGAGTGCGCTGGAGAAAACAATAGAGACCAGCGCTAATACAGAACCTATAGATAAAGTTGAAACACCTGTAATGCCCTGACCGATGGTACAGCCCATAGCAAGCACGCCACCTATGCCCATAAGTACTGCACCAATAGCGTGATTCAATGCATCACCAATGGATGAGAACCATTCAATACGAAAGTTACCAGAGACAATGGCGTAAGCAAAAGAACCAACAATAACACCCACTAATGACATAATGCCAAAGCTAATTAATAATGTATTGCCTGGATTCATGGCGTAAAAAAAAGTTTCACCCATTGGATTGATAAAAGTAAGTGACTGGCTGGCAACACCGGCAGGAATCTCATCCATAAACTCAACGGTTTCTTTCCATACTTCACCTATGCCGCCAGCGGTAAATAGCCAGGCTGCGGTAACGGCAAGGCCGACAATCAATCCTGAAAATATATGTTCGTGCTGTGAGCGGAATTCAGAAGATTTAAAAATAAAAAATAGTAATAACGCGCTAAATAATGAGCCTAAAATAAGGCGCATATCCTCAGTGGCAAGGCCTGTTAAATCAGCAATCAGACTACCAAAATCCTGAGCAGATACGCCAAATTTTGCCAGATCTATTGTTGTAGCGCTCACCCAGGGGTGAAAAATTATTTCATAAAAAGAAGTTTTGGTCATGAAATAAGCGAACATGCCCGCAATAATTAAAACTACTACAGATTTAAGATTACCGCCGCCAATGCGTACAAGTGTTTTATTTCCGCAACCACTGGCCAGCGTCATGCCAACACCAAAAATAAAACCGCCAACAATATAGCGCAACCAGGCAAATCCTGAAGAACGATAGGGGGGGAGAGTAGAATCAACGCTGGCATAGCCAGTGGCTTCCATTATGGTGACACCAATAAGTGCGATGGCAATTGCCAGCATCCAGGATCGTAATCGGCTGGTATCGCCCATATTAACCCAGTCGGATACTGCGCCCATGGTGCAAAAATTGGTTTTATTAACAATAGCGCCCATGACAAAAGTAATAGCGAAGGCAATCGCAAGCATGTAAACCGTAATATCTAATTCCATCATTATCTCCAGGCTCTAATTGTAAAAAGCCATAACGACCTTTATAAGCTGTAATTAACAAGCACGCTAATGATGTATCCAGAAAGGGAAATGAGTAAAATATGGCCGGTCTATGCCGGTTAAATCAGTCAACGAATCATACTCGTTGTTTTTATAAAATCAATAGTTAGCCCGGATATTTCATCGCTACACATGATCTTTCTGAAAAGAGCTATTTGTACAATGGCTCTAGAGTTTCAGTAGAGGGAGTGTTTTTATAATTTTGCTTATGTGTTATCTGCTGGCTAATTTCCCATAAGTTATTACTACTCCATGTATGAGTATTAGAGCTGTAGAGCGCCTCATTTAATTTATTAATTTGTGATTCAAGTGGTTCCCCCGTCAATTTTGCCAAATGCCCCAGACTTGTAGGTGGGGTTAATGGATAAATTACTTTACCCCAGGCAATTAGTGCATCTTTACAGGCATGTGCGTCATTTTTATCGCATGCTTTTTTTAGACGTTTATTAGCTGAAGACAATGAAGTTGCCAGTGCCTCCTTTTGTGTGCTGAGCTGTTTTGTCTGTTTGTTTTTCTGCTTTGCATACCACCAGCTTATCAATGTTAGCAGCCAGCCTGTAGCAAAAAACAGGCTTAGCCAGAACCAGATATTAGAAGTCTGGCTGGCAGGTGTTTGTGTGACTGTACTTTCAGCTTGTGCTGAAACGCCAGGCTGTTTTTGTATTGCAGGAATGGCTGGAGCAGGCGCTGTTAATTCACCAGCAGCTACACTAATAGTACGTTCTTTTATACGTGCTTTTTCTATCTGGCCGGTGGTCGTATTAAACCAGGGAATTTCAATGGCAGGCAATGTGTACTGGCCTGCATGGCCGGGAATAAGCGCAATTTTTTCCTGACGTATACCAATAATGCCATTATTTTTTTTATTATCTTTTAAAACAGGCTGGTCAGGGTATTGTTTTAAACCATTGACAGCTGCGGGTAAAAGCTCGGGTAATTGAGCTGAAGTTAAACCGTCAGCCATAATCGTTAATGTGCGAGTAACAGGTTCACCGGCTTTAAAAATCGGTGGGTTCTGAGGCCATTCTTCGATTAACTGAATTTCAGCAGCAGGCAACCAGTTTTTTGCATGATAATTTGAAGGTACGCCAGCTACATTAATATCAAGTGCTTTGGATCGAACTCGTTTAGTTTGTCCGCTGCGCTGAAAAGGATCAAACATAGATCGTGAGCCAGAAGAAATTCTAGCTTCAGCAATAATGGGTGGAATATGCATTAAACCACTCTGTTGCGGAAAAATAGCATAGCTGCGTTCAATAACCAGATAAGGTTTGTTGCCTCTTTGAGTCTGGTATTGTTTATCTTCACCTAATTGCTCAATGACGGCATCCAGATTTTCAATTTCAGGTTTGGAAAAGCCACTAAAGCCTGATAAGTTTTTAGAACTCATAAAACGCAGGGTTAAAATAATTTGCCCCTGTGCCCAGATTTTTTCAGGGTTAACTTCTGCTTCTAGAAAAAAATCGGCTGTTTGAGTTGTTGATTGTTGAGATGCTTTTTTTACATTAAGTCTTAATGCAGGGCTGCTATCTTTACCAAATGAAATAGATGGAATTGTAATTGTTCCTGCATGTTTTGCATAAACTGAAATGTTCCATTTTTTAGTTTTTTTATAATCACCATTGATAATACTGATATTGCTACTGCTACTTTTTCCCTGAATATCAAAATCTTTTTCCAGAGGTGTAAAATCAGGATCATCATCTGGTGAGCCAGTTGCTTCAAAAATAATATTAAATGATTCATTTAAGCTCACAGGGTTGCGATCAACCTGTGCAGTGATATTGGCTGCAATTGCAGACTGAGAAAGTGCTATAAATAATAAAATAAAATTAATAATAAGTTTTTTCATATTCATGTCTTTTTATAAAAAATATTGTCTTTACAATATGTGACATCCCGAGTGCAGCAATTAATACATAATTGTTTTTTACCACGGCTGAACTTCATCTTCTTTATGGTTCTGTCGCTGATATAAATACTTAAATTTATTTCTTAATAAGCCGCCGGGATCATCCGGTATTCTGCGTAACCATTGCTCTGTTGCCTGTTCTGATAAGTCAGGCTGTTGAGCTTCTTCAGCCTGCTGTCGCTGTGATTTTTCTTTATCAGTCTTCTCAGTTTTATTTTGTTTGGCCTGTTGTTCTTTATCCTGTTGCTGATTATTGTCCTGAGAATTTTCCTGCTGTTTATCCTGGTTTTCTCTATCGTCTGAATCTTGTTGTTGTCCAGATTGATCCTGTTGTTGATTATCTGAAGATTTCTGCTGGTCAGAAGAGTCCTGAGACTGCTTATCATCGGATTGTTTCTTATTGTCTTCAGAATTTTCGCCTTTTTTATTTTGTTGCTGTTTTTGCTGTTGTTGTAGCTGTTTTTTATTATAAATAGCATCTTCATGTTCTGGGTCTTTCTCAAGAGCTTTGTTATAGGCTTTAATGGCTTCTTCTATTTTTCCCATCTTTGCCAATGTATTACCACGATTATAATAGGCATCAGCAGAGTCCAGTGTTTTGTACTGTTCTAATGCCTGTTCATATTGCTCTGCTTTAAAATAAGCGCTAGCTTTCCATTCTTTATTTTTAAATAAGCGAGCTGCTTCGCCGGGGTTGTTCTGTTCCAGTATTTTAGCGGCTCGTTGATTATCATTAATCCACAATTCATCCCAGCTTAAAGCGTCAGCAGGTTGAGGGTAGGGCAGCATAAATATTAATATTATAGATAGGTAGCCTCGACGAAATGCAAATGCTGCAAATGGAATAAGCAATAATAAAAGCCATGGTCCTTCTTCTCGCCAGACATCGGCTTTCATATCGGTTTGTTTAGACTCGGTTTTCCCCCGGTTTATTTCTAATAAACCTGATAAGTGTTTTATATCTGTATCATCTGCTGTTATTAAGCTAAAACGGCCCCCACTTTTAATTGCAGTTGAACGTAAACGGGTGCTGTTAAGTTTGGGTATAACGATAGAGCCGTTACTGTCCTTAAGAAAACCACCATCACTTAAAGTAATGGGGCCGCCTTCTTTTGTGCCAATGGCAAGAATAGAAACACGATGTCCTTTTGCTTTAAATTTTTTAAACGCATCTTTTGATGAAGAATTAATGCCATCGGTAATTAATATTAAATCACCTTTATTAATGGCAGAATTTTTAAATAATTCTGCCGCCTTATTTAAAGCAATATCTGCGCGACTGCCCTGTGCAGGCATAAGGCTGGTATCCAGACTGGATATCAAGGATTCAATAGTGGCCACATCATCTGTTAATGGGCTGACTGTAAAGGCTTCAGCGGCATAAGCAATTAATGCTGTCTGGCCTTCTTTTCTAAGTTTAAGAATATCTGAAATTTTATGGCGAGCCCGTGCTAGTCGACTGGGTTTAATATCTGTGGCATCCATAGATTTAGATAAGTCCAGGGCAATAATTAATGCTGATTGTTCTTTAAAAACGGGTTGTGGAAGTTTTTCCCAGACAGGGCCTGCTAAAGAAAATATAGCTATTAGACCTGAAATAAAAAATATAAAAATAGGTATTCGGCTTGCCTTTCCCGGTTTGCCAATTAATAAATGTGGTAATAACCTGGGGTCGATAACAGATTGCCAGTTGCGACTAAATAATTTTTTTCGTAATAACATCCAGCTAAAAAAGATAAGCGGTAATAAAGCAAGCAGCCATTCGGGGCGTAGCAAATGAAATTGTGAATTCATCGGCTTATCCCTGTGATTCTAAGTAAAGTAATGAAGCCTGCAATAATAAAAGCAAAACTTAGAGGCCAGTAATATAGTGCCATTATAGGTCTAAAACTTTGAGCATTCTGTTCAACGGGTTCAAGTTGATCAAGTAGCTGGTAAATTTTATGTAACTCTTGGGTATCGCGCGCGCGAAAATAACGCCCGCCTGTTTTTTCGGCAATCGCATTAAGTGTTCTTTCATCAATCTCAGTATTCTTTACCTTACGACTGGAAAAGAAAGTGTTGCGTTCCACATATTCAGCGCCTATGCCAATGGTGTAAATTTTTAATCCCTGTTCAGCAGCAAGTTCGGCTGCTTTTAATGGTTCGACTTCACCGGCAGTGTTAGCGCCATCGGTAAGTAAAATTAGAACGCGGCTGTCTTTGTCTTTATCTTTTAAGCGTTTAATGGCAAGACCAATGGCATCACCAATAGCGGTGGCTCTGCCCGCTATGCCAATCATGCTTTCCAGTAATAAAGTTTCAACTGTTTTTAAATCGAAAGTAAGAGGTGTTTGCAAGTAGGCCTGCTGACCAAATAAAATTAAACCTATGCGATCCCCTTCACGCTGTTTAATAAAATTCCTACCCACATATTTAACGGCCTGCAGGCGATTAACTGTGCGGCCATTAATTGTAAAATCTTCTTCCTGCATGCTGCCAGATAAGTCAACTGCCATCATCAGGTCGCGGCCACTAACTGGGATTTCAACACGATCCCCCAGCCATTGTGGGCGGCTTGCTGCAATAATTAAAAAAATCCAGGCGATGCCTGCCAGTATGAGTAACCATTTTTTTATGGCGATATTTTTGCCATTGCTGCTGCTAGTACTAAAGTCTTCAATAAATGGCACACGTAATGCTGCGTCCTGTACTGTATTTGCTGCGGGTAGAATAAAACGAAATAACAGGGGCAGAGGTAATAAAGCAAAAATCCAGGGCCATTCAATTTGAATCATGATGCTATCTTCCGTGGCAAAGCATTGACCCAGTTATGGCAGCTTGTTAATAACAGGTCGGCGTTGAAATCATGATTTTTCTGGTAGGGTGCATTGAGTAGTATTTTACTGACTTCATCAGAAAAATAATTATTTTCAGTAAATGTATTAAGCTGTTTTATCCATTCTGTGCCGGTCAGGCTGGCAGTTTTCTGTCGTGATGTATAACTCATACAGGTGCGGCGTAATAAAATTGATAACGCCTGTACCAGGCGAGTTTTATCCTGATGTGTTTGATAGTTTTTTTCAATATTTTTTAGTTCAGTCATTGCCTGTTTATTAAGAGGTATTTGTTTTAGCTTTTTAATAAGGTGAGGAATAAAATAAATAGAAGCAATAATTAATATTAATAATATCCACCAGCCGGGTGCCGGTGGCCACCAGGAAATGGGATCGGGTAAATGAATGTCTCTTAATTGTGCTTCATTCATTTCTTATGGCTCATTTTTTGACCGAGGCCTTTTTGTAACTGAGTAAGCAGGGATTGTTCAGTGGATATATTTAAAAAATGCATGCCCAGTTTACTGGATAGATTACGTAAGGAGTTCTCGTGTTGTTGAAAACGATTTTTATAAACGTCTCGAATTTTTGAGCTACGGGTGTTTAATGCTATCTCGTTTATTCCATCACTTACACGATAAAAACCAGCCGGGGGAAGCTGTGCTTCTAATGGATCGTTGATAAATAATAGAACGATATCATTATGTCGTGACATCTGAGCAAGAGATGATTTTGCACTTTCATCAAGATGGCGAAAGTCACTGATTAAAAAAATTAAGCTGCCGGGTCGAGCAACTCGACGCAGGCGATTAAGAGCCTGACTACCCGATGCTTCATCCGTTTCGGCTTGCTGATATTTATCCCAGGCAGGATGTTCGGCAAGTTTTTTTATAAAGTGTAATGTACCAGCCTTGCCTCGTTGTGGCCTTAATTCCTGATGCACCTGTTCTGAAAAAATTAGGCCACCTAAGCGATCCCCGTGTTGTGCGGCACTCCATGCAAGCAGGGCGGCAGTTTTTGCTGCAAGTACAGACTTAAAAGAATTTTGTGTGCCGAAGAACATGGGCTTGCGATAATCCACCCATAATAAAACCGGGCGTTCACGTTCTTCTCGAAACATTTTTGTGTGTGGTTTGCCGGTGCGTGCGGTTACTCGCCAGTCGATAGAGCGAACATCATCGCCGGGCTGGTAGGGGCGCACTTCATCAAACTCCATGCCACGGCCTTTAAACGCAGATAAATAATTACCGCTAAAATGTGCGCGAATACTACTGGCCTTAAAAGGCAGGCTTTCTGCGGCACGATGTAATTCAATCAGGGTCGATTGTTTAACCCTGACAATATCATCGGCTTCTATTTTAGTTGCTAATTCAGGCATATTTAAAAATGTTTGACGCGGAGGTGCAGAGACACAGAGAAATCTTTGTGTATCTGAGCAACGGGTTGCTTGTCTAATTTACAAAAATCAATCCCTGAACCTCTGGGTCTCTGTGCCAAAAAAATCATCTTCAGGGAACCGCTATACGTGAAATCAATTCATCAATGAATTTATCAGTGCTAACACCTTCGGCCTCAGCTTCAAAACTGAGAATAATACGATGGCGCATAACATCATGTGCCATGGTTTGAATATCTTCGGGTGTTACAAAGTCTCGGCCTGCTAGCCAGGCATGGGCGCGGGCGCAGCGATCTAATGCCATGCTGGCACGAGGGCTGGCTCCGTATTGCAGCCACTGAGCCAGGTCATCACCATAAACGCCGGGATTACGGGTGCTTAAAACCAGCTGTAATAAATATTCTTCCAGGTTATCTGCCATGTGAATATCCAGTACTTCTTTGCGAGCAGCAAATAAATCACCCTGTGACATGGTGGTTTCTGGTTTTGCAGGCTCACGTAATTCATCACGGGCTTCTTTTCGTGTTAGATGAAGAATATCTTTCTCGGCTGCGGCATCCGGGTAGCCAATAAATACGTGCATTAAAAAACGATCCAGTTGAGCTTCGGGCAGGGGATAAGTGCCTTCCTGTTCAATTGGATTTTGTGTTGCCATAACCAGAAATAGATCAGGTAATTTATAAGTTACCGAACCAACGGTGATCTGGCGTTCTGCCATCGCCTCAAGCAAAGCAGATTGCACCTTGGCGGGTGCGCGGTTAATTTCATCCGCCAGGATCATATTATGGAACAAAGGCCCCTGCTGGAAATTAAATGATCCATCCTGTGGGCGGTAAATTTCAGTACCAGTCAGGTCAGCTGGTAATAAATCTGGTGTGAACTGAATGCGATGGAAGTCTCCCTCAATGCCCTCGCTCACCACTTTAATTGCACGGGTCTTAGCTAAACCCGGTGCGCCTTCAACCAGCAGATGACCATCTGCCAGTAAAGCAATAAGTAAACGATCTATCAGTGCCGCCTGACCAATAATATGCTGGCCGACATAATCTTTTAATTGTTGAATAGCCTGTTGATTTGACAAGACTCTATATCCCCAGTGTGTGCCCAAATGAGGGCGTATTTTAATGTGTGCTTTTATATACGCCAAGTCGTATCATGGCATTTGCTATTAAAAGACAATAAAAAAAGAAATTAGTTTAATGAAACAACTCATTTTAGGCGGTGCTCGCTCAGGTAAAAGCAGTTATGCCCAAAAGCATGCTGAAGCCAGTCAAAAGCAGGTTATATATATTGCCACAGCGCATGCGGGTGATAAAGAAATGCAACAGCGCATCGAATTACATCAACAACAGAGACCTGATAGCTGGCTTCTGATTGAGGAACAAATTGCTCTGGCTGATGTGCTGAAAAAAAATGATGCGACTGGTCGATGTTTATTGGTGGATTGCCTGACCCTGTGGTTAAGTAATTTACTATGCCATGAAGATAAAAATCTATATGCACGAGAGCGTGAAAAATTACTTGATGTGTTGCCCGATCTAAAGGCTGATTTGTTACTGGTTAGTAATGAAGTGGGGCAGGGTATTGTGCCCATGGGAGAATTAAATCGACGTTTTGTAGATGAAGCAGGCTGGTTGCATCAGGCTTTAGCAAAGCAATGTGATAAAGTTTTCTGGGTGATGGCGGGCATAGCAACTCAGTTAAAATAGTTTTGCGCCTAATTATTGTGAAATTTAAAAGTGTATTAATAAGAAGGTAAAATTGTGAATATTGACTGGTTAAATAAAGACATTCCTGCGGTAAATGAGGAATATGAAAAAAAAGCAATACAACGACAGAATAATCTAACAAAGCCACCCGGCTCATTGGGGCATCTTGAGAAAATAGCAATAAAATTATCGGCAATGCAGGCATGTGAAAAACCTGCCATTGATAAAATTCAAATTGTTGTTTTTGCAGCTGATCACGGCATAGCGGAAGAAGGTGTCTCGGCTTTTCCACAGGCGGTTACTGTGGAAATGGTGAAAAACTTTGCCCGTGGTGGTGCCGCAATTAGTGTATTGGCAAAAGAACTTCAGGCTGATCTTGAAGTGGTTAATGTTGGTACAGTATCAGAGCATGAAAAATTACCGGGTGTTGTTATGCAGCGTATTGCACCGGGTACGGCTAATTTTAGTAAACAGGCTGCAATGACACAAGGCCAGCTATTAGAATCTGTGAATGCTGGTCGTGATGCAGTAATGCGAGCTAAAGAAAAAAATACTCAATTATTTATTGCCGGTGATATGGGGATTGCAAATACCACATCAGCGACGGCTATTGCCTGTGCTTTGCTAAATAAAAAACCAGACGTATTAGCAGGTCCTGGAACAGGGCTGGATAATAAAGGTGTTATTCATAAGGCAAAGGTTATTAAAGAGAGTATTGAACTGCATGCAGATAAATTAAAAAATCCCCTTGATGTACTGCAACATTTAGGTGGTTTTGAAATAGCGGCTTTAACAGCCGCGTATATTTCCAGTGCGCAGCAGTCTATACCTGTTTTAGTTGATGGTTTTATATCCAGCATAGCGGCACTGGCTGCAATAAAAATAAATAAAAATGTAAAAGACTGGATGTTCTTTGCTCATGCTTCAGCTGAGCCAGGTCATAAAATTATTATGGATGTCATAAATGAAAAGCCATTAGTTGATTTAGATATGCGTCTGGGTGAGGGTAGTGGTGCAGCCGTTGCTGTACCATTAATTCGAATGGCCTGTGCTTTACATAATAATATGGCGACCTTTGAACAGGCTGGTGTATCAAATAAAGATTAATGAAGAAATACACTGTTATTATAGATTTATTACGGCATGGCGAAACAATAGCGGGTCATCGTTTTATTGGTTCAACGGATGTGCCTCTAACAGAAAAAGGCTGGCAGCAAATGCGCGACTCTGTGCAGTCTAATTGTAATTACGATGCTGTTATTACATCGCCATTAATTCGATGTCTGGATTTTTCAAAAGAAATTGCAGAAAAAAATAATGTTTCATTAGATGTAAAAGATGATTTACGTGAACTTTATTTTGGTGACTGGGAAAATAAATTAGCAGAGGATATTTGGCAGACTGAGAAAGAATTATTAGAAAAATTCTGGAGTAACCCGGTAAAAAATACACCACCGAATGCAGAGCCTTTAGAAACATTTAATATGCGAGTTAATGCCTGTTTTGAGAAAATTCTAATGGACGCTGAAAATAAGAAACTATTAGTTGTTGCGCATGCGGGTGTTATAAAAATAATTTTGTCAAAGATTCTGTCAATACCGCTGGTTAAAATTAATAATTTAAATATTTCTCATGCATCACTTAGCCAGATAAGATTAGATATTATTGAGGGTGAAAGATATTTGTCTGTGAATTATATGAATCTTAAGGCGCAAGGATTGACCAGCAAATAATCACAAAGGAATTTTATTGTCCCAGTACGTTAGTTAAAACTATGCACTTTTAGTGAAAGACTTTAGTGTTTTTATGTCATCCCGAGCGCAGTCGAGGGATCTGGTATTATAAAGATCAAGATCCCTCGACTGCGCTCGGGATGACAAAATAAAAGTATTTTAGAATTTAAGCGTTTTTTTGATGCTAGTAAAACGATTTTCAATCGTTATTAAAGCAACCTATGGACTTTTAGTCCATAGTCGTTGAGTTTAATTTCAAATAAAACTAATACTGGAACTCCCTCTCCCATGGGGATATAAGAATTAAAACCCATCACCACCCCAGCTTTGTTTCCTTCTCCATGAGATACGAGTAATTAGCAGGCCCAATATAAGGCTGCCAATAGAAACACCACCACCAATCATAAACCATTCTTTTATATTTCCATCACTAAGAATAGTGTTTTCTTTGACCAGTTTTCCGTTCTCTCTTTTCTGATCGTCAATTTCCTGCTCAAGTTTTCTGTTGAGTTCTGCTATTTCTATAGGGTGCGCGGCACTTTCTCGAAGTTTTTCTAAAGTGCTAACAGTACTACTGTAATCTTTTTCTAACTGTATTATTTTGTTTTTGAGATCATTGTTTTGCTGTTTAAGTTCAGTAAGATCATTTTTAAGTTTCTTGTTTTTGTCTGATTGTGATGCAAGTTTTTTATTGAGTTTTACTACCTGCTCTTTGGTGTGAGGTCTGTCCATAAGCAATCGTGTTTCAACCCAGCCCAGTTTATTGTTGTCATCCACTAGCATGATCCAAGTATGCTTGCCATCTTCAGACACTTCTTTAACTTCAACGGCTATGCCGCTGTGCAGAAATTTGAGGATTTTATGGTTTGACGTTGTACCTGTTCGCATTGGGATGGTTAGATCATCGCTAACATAACGTATCGTTTCGCCCCAGCTCAGATTGCTAAAGCAAAGGCTAAGAATAGAAAATAAGCAGATTTTATAGAGTTTTGAAGTCATATTCGTCATTTGTATCTGGAAAAAATATAACGAATTATACAACACAGATTTGAGATCTACTGGTTAGATTATAAAAAGATTGCGTTCTGTTTCACATTTTTATCCATTGCTGGGGGTGTGATTCAGGTAATGGCTAATATCAGCCATTGTCTGGTATTGGTCAATGCTAATACCCGCACTTTTGAAATCGAAAGCCTCAGGGTAACCGCTTGCCTGTTCAGCTGCCTGTCTGGATTGAGTTACCCAGTTTATAGCCCATTGAGTAATCTTATTTATGTCCTGCCCTGTTAAACTGGAAACGGCCTGCTCTAAAATCAGGTAGAAACCATTTCGTGATAAAGGGGTGTGAATGGATGTAATGGCTCTGATGTCGCATTGTTGAAGAGCGTCTATAAGTGCTTCAGTGTTCTTTTTTAATAGTTGTTGGCGGGTTTGTTCAGTAAATGATTTTATAACAGCTTCAATGGCATAATATTCATTAGTGCCGTGGCTGGCTTTGCCAAACAGTGCAATAAAGGTTTCGAGTGTTATTAGTGCGTCGTGAGTTTTAGTAATATCACGAGATCGCTTAATAATTTTCTGACAGAAGTCTTTAAGCTCAGTTTCATCAACTTTTAAATTTATGGCCTCGGGCATTGGAATATCACTGGTTCATTATTCATAGCCTGATTATATAACGTATAATCCATATTTCTTTGCTTCATGTTAATTTTTAATTATGCACCCATTTTTTATTGCCCTGCAATTTCTGACTCGATTGCCGCTTAATATTACAGGCGAATGGAAAGCTGAGTCTGTTGGTAAGTCGTTGCTTTATTATCCATTGGTTGGTCTGATTATTGGTATGTTGCTGGCGTTTATAGCAAGCATATCTGGTAATAGCCATGCAATGGTAACGGCGGCAATATTATTGTCATTGTGGGTGCTTATTACCGGAGGACTGCATCTGGATGGTCTGGCAGATAGTGCAGATGCGTGGGCGGGAGGCTTAGGTGATAGAGAGCGTACTCTGGAAATAATGAAAGACCCTCATTCAGGTCCATTGGCAATTGTTATATTGATACTGGTTTTACTACTTAAATTTAGCGCACTTAATTCAATTGTGGAAAAAGAGAACGGGCAGTTATTGATAGTTGCTCCTGTATTAGCTCGTGGGCTGGTTATTTTATTGTTTACGACAACACCTTATGTGAGAACCAATGGTTTAGGTTCTGATATGGCAAAGTTTTTACCTGAAAAAGATGCGAATATTGTTATGGCTATAACCTGCCTGTGTTTGTTATTTGTTTTGGGATTCTGGCACAGCGTTGTGACGGTGCTTGTGAGTTTGCTGGTGCTATATGGTTTACGTTTAATGATGATGAAAAGAATACAGGGTATGACAGGGGATACTATTGGAGCAACTATTGAAATAATGGAAGTAACAGTGCTGTTAACATTGATTTTGTATTAATAATTCTAAGGCCCGCTGACCTTTCTTTCTCTATCTTCAAATGTGCAGCCACATTCAGAAATATGACCTGGGTAATGTTCTGTAAAGGATACGCACAATTCCGAACGACTAAGCCATTTGCCTTTGTCAGAAAGGCAGTATTTTATTTCTAATTCTTTTTCTTCGTCTTTAAAAATCTCATATATCTTTACTTCTTCAGGGCTAATATTAATTGATTCCAGATGCTCTAATAAGGCGCAAATAGTGTCAGCCAGATAAGAGTTGTATTCATTTTCATCATCCAGAATTTTTATTCTTGCTTCGTATGTATAAGGAAGATCTTTCTCGTATCTAGACTTTGGGCCTATAAGTTTTCGTAATAATCCCATTTTATTTTTCCTTATATCAGGAGGAATGCGTTGTTGTTTGAGTCAGGTATTATTTAACAGATTACGCTATTTGCATATTATTAACAATAACAGAGAAGGCAGGCTTAAATTTAAAGCAACAAGCCCAGAATGATATTTGTCTATGAAATAAATCTCATAATGGTATTAATATCAAGGTGTTGTTCTATAGTATCAGCAAGCCGATTAATGCCCTGTTCTCTAATAGCAAAGTAATCAGCTGATTCTGGTTGTTCTAATCCGCACCATTGAAGAATGGCGTTGCATGTTTCCTGTTCATCAAATAAAGCGTGAAAATAAGTGCCCATAATTTGTTTGTCAGCAGATAATGCGCCATCTGGTTTATCAGCAGAAGTAATGGCCGGATTTTCTAATGCCGGGCCGGAGCTAATGCCTGCATGAATTTCATAGCCAGATACTTTGGCATTATTTTTCCACAGTTGTCCTGTTTTATGACGCAATTGTTTTTCTTTTTTTAGCGTGGTTTCCATATCAAAATAATTCAGCGCAGGGGATGAGCCTTTATTGCCCTCAATACCGTCAGGGTCATGAATCCATTGTCCTAACATTTGAAAGCCAGCACAAATACCGATAAGTTTGCCTTGGTAGCGTAAATGGTGATTAAGGTAATCTGACCAGCCATTATTATTTAACCATTCAAGATCCGCGCGAGCACTTTTGCTGCCGGGTAAAATAACAAGATCACAATCAGGAATAGTCTGATCCTGTCTTATATATTGTAAATCAACCTGAGGATGCAAACGTAAAGGGTCAAAATCTGTATGGTTACTGATGCGAGGAAAAACAGGCACAATAACTTTAATATGTTTTTCGTTCAGCTCAACAGAGTCAGTATTTATAGCGTCTTCTGCCTCAAGGTGTAAGCCATGTAAATAAGGCAATACACCGTATACTGGCTTACTGGTTTTTTCTTCCAGCCAGTCCAGTCCGGGTTGTAGTAATTTAATATCGCCACGAAAACGATTAATAACAAAGCCTCGGGTACGTTGCTGTTCTGATTCAGATAATAAATTAAGTGTCCCCACCAGATGAGCGAACACACCGCCTTTATCAATATCTGCAATAAGAATAACTGGGCAATTAACCGCTTCTGCAAATCCCATATTGGCAATATCGCCTTCACGTAAATTAATTTCTGCCGGGCTGCCTGCGCCTTCAACCAGAATGACATCATACTGTTTACTTAGGCGTTGGTGTGATTCAAGCACAGCAGCCATAGCAGTGGATTTATAATCATGAAAAGTTTCAGCATCCATTACGGTTAATGCTTTGCCATGAATAATAACCTGAGCACCCACGTCACTATTGGGTTTTAATAACACGGGATTCATATCTGTATGAGCTTCCAGCCCACAGGCCTGTGCCTGTACTGCCTGTGCGCGACCAATTTCACCACCATCAATAGTAACTGCACTATTTAATGCCATGTTCTGTGGTTTGAAGGGAGTAACAGAAATACCTTTGCGTTTGAGTACGCGGCACAGGCCAGCAACTAATGTGCTTTTGCCTGCATCAGATGTTGTGCCCTGAATCATAAGTGTGTGTGCAGTCATGTTATTATCTGTTGCTTTGAATAAGAGACGTATTATATTTCCAAATGCTAATTGAAACTGCATTAATTGTCTTTTTTGCATTACTGCTGGATGCTGTATTGGGTGAGCCAAAACGTTATCATCCATTGGCAGGATTTGGTTTATATGCAATCAGACTGGAGAGTATTTTAAATAAACCAGAGCATGGCAAAATTTATGGTGTACTTGCATTGCTTGTTTCAATATTGCCCATAGTGGCTCTTCTGGTCTTTCTTCAGTCAATAGCTAAACTACCACAACTTATAGATGTAACTTTATTGTATCTGGCTATTGGTCGAAAAAGTTTAATGCAGCATGCACATGCGGTTATAAAACCACTGGAAGAAAATAATCTGCTACTGGCAAAAAAGAAAATCGCGCTTATTGTTAGCCGTGATACAGATAAAATGAAAGAAGAAGATGTGATAAAAGCAACCATAGAATCAGTGATTGAAAATAGTAATGATGCTGTTTTTGGCGCGCTATTCTGGTTTCTTATTGCGGGTGTACCCGGAGTTGTCATATATAGGCTGGTAAATACACTGGATGCTATGTGGGGCTATAAAAATAAGCGATTTATTAATTTTGGCTGGGCTGCTGCCAGACTGGATGACTGGCTTAACTGGTTGCCTGCGCGTCTAACTGTTTTAAGTTTTGCATTATTTGGAAATTTCAGAAAAGTATTAAATATGGCATTTCAACAGGGATTAAAATGCAGCAGCAAAAATGCGGGGCCGGTTATGGCTGCCGGAGCTTGTGCCTTGGCTATTAAATTAGGTGGTGATGCCTGTTATCAGGGCAGGAAAATAAGTAAACCAGAGCTGGGTTATGGTCAGACAGTAAAATTAGATGATATTAACCGTTCAATGCAACTGGTTAATAAAATCGTTGTATTGTGGTTGTTTGTTATAATAATGTCTGCTTTATTAACAGGGGTAGCTGGTGCTTAAACACGGTGGTCGATTAATAGCAGCGGCTGAAAAATATAAAATACCTGTTGATCAATGGATTGATTTATCAACAGGCATTAATCCACACGGCTGGCCTGTACCAGAAATACCGGAACAGTATTTTTCGAGGCTGCCAGAAGATGATGATGGCCTGATAAATATTGCTAAAAATTATTATGCTACAGACTCAATATTAGCCATAGCGGGAAGTCAGTCGGTTATTCAGTTATTGCCAAAACTGCGAGCGCAATGCCGAGTTGCCGTTCCGAATATTGCCTATGCAGAACATGGTCATGCGTGGAAGCAGGCAGGGCATATTGTTGATGAAATAAGCAGTCAGCAAATTGAAAATAATATAGATCAATATGATGTGGTTATTGTTATTAATCCCAATAACCCTACGGGTGAACAGTTTAAGACCAAGCAATTGTTAAATTGGCACAAACAATTAAAAGAAAAAAATGGCTGGTTAATTATTGATGAAGCATTTATTGATGCGTTGCCAGAAAATAGTCTTGCCTCCTATGCAGATCAGCAGGGCTTAATTGTATTACGCTCCGTAGGAAAGTTTTTTGGTCTGGCGGGAATAAGAAGTGGTTTTGTTTTAGCTGAAAGCAACCTGTTAAATAAAATACAAAATGCACTGGGACCATGGCCAGTAACAGGTGTAACCCGATTTATTGCATCTATGGCGCTGTCTGATAAAGACTGGCAGGATAAAACCAGAAGCTACTTAGAAAAAGAATCTAAAAAATTAAATAAGCTGATAAGTTTTTATTCAAAACAGGAACCGCAGGGAAGCGTATTATTTCAAACATTACTTTGTAATAATGCCGTTCAGCTGAATGATGTGTTTTCATCACAGGGAATATTGCTCCGCTTACTGGATAATAAACAAGGTATTCGTTTTGGATTACCAAAAAATAATCAGTGGCAGAGACTGGAAAATGTTTTCAAATATGTTTTTGAAATTACAGGTGTTGGAGTCAAAGTTAACCAGTAATGTATCAGGCCTAACACAAAAGAAAATGACTTTGACTCCGACACCTAAACTAAGTGCCTGAACTATAAATTATGAATTTAAAAAAATTATTAACTATATTGTTGCTATTTTCATTTTCTGTACAGGCAGAAATAGCTGTTATAGATGACGCAGGAAACAAATTAATTTTTTCTCATTCGGTAAAGCGTGTTATTAGTCTTGCTCCTCATGCCACTGAATTGCTTTTTGCTGCGGGTGCAGAAAAACAGGTTACAGGAACAGTAAATTATAGTGATTATCCAGAAGCTGCAAAAAAAATACCTCGGGTAGGGGGCTATAATAAATTTGATCTTGAACTAATTGCTGCAATGAAGCCTGATCTAATTTTTGCCTGGCAGGATGGAAACCCTGAAGAGCAGCTTAATAAAATAAGAAAAATGGGTTTTAAAATATTTATCAGCGAACCCAAAAAATTTGAGGATGTGGCTGAGAATATAATAAGTATGGGTAAGTTACTGGGTACGGAGAAAATTGCTGAGAAAAAGGCCAGAGATTTTTTAACCGAACTTGATAATTTAAAGCAACAGTATCAATACAGAAAGCCAGTTAATATGTTTTATCAGGTGTGGAATGAACCCCTGATAACAATTGGCAGCGGTCATCTGGTTGGCCAGGTTATTAAGTTTTGTGGGGGTAAAAATATTTTTGGTGATTTACCCGTTATTTCACCAAGAATTAGTATTGAAGCCATTATAGAAAAGAACCCGGATGTAATTGTGGCAGGTATGGCTTTAGGTCGGGAAGGCTGGATTGAGCAATGGCAAAAATGGAAAGGGTTGAAAGCAGTGAAAAATGGTCATGTATATGCTATTGATGCGGACTTAATCGTGAGACAAACGCCCAGAGTTTTAAAAGGTACACGCCTCATGTGTGAGTATCTGGACAGGGTGCGTAATAAAAGCCAGTTCAGATAAATCTGAATTGGCTTTTTTAAAGAATGGCGACTATTCTTTCTTTTGCCGTGGTACGGCAGCCTGAAGCCGCTAAAATTATAAAGATTAAGTAGTGTATGAGTATTGTTAGTCAGTTATCTATAAAAAATAAAACCTATCTTTTAGTGTTACTGAGTGTTGTGGTGGCACTGGTATTATCATTTGTTTCAAATAGTGGTCTTAATAGTATTCGTAGCGAACTGGAGGACTTGATTTTTGCAACAAAAATTGAGCGCTATACCAATAGACTGATACTCGAAGAACAAAATTATCGTTTAAATGCAAATGGCTCTATATATGATTTTAAGGCGGCTAATAAATCATATGAGAGTGCTATGCAATATGTCGATAAAATTTATCAGACAATAGATGGTCTGGGCAAAAGTGATTTATTGCTAGATGATTTGCAGAAAACTCGTTATTCAATAAATTTATACAGAGCATTATATATAAAAGGCGTTACGCTATTATCTGATTTAAATAAGCAGGCAGATATTCTGGAAGAGGAAGGTGAGTCGATTACTCTACAGATGCAGGAGTATGTTGAAGCTAAGCGAGAGGATATTAAACAGGACCTGAAGCAGAATACAATTGAGAAAATCAATAATGGTTCAAATATATGGCAATACACTTATGTTACAAGGTTGCATGAAAAAAAATACCGTTTAAGCCCTGATAAACATGTATTTGAATCGTTTAAGAAAGATTATGCTTTTATGATGCGTGAGTGGTCCCGTCTTAAGCAAATGTCTAATCAGGTCTTTGAATTTAATAAACTGGAAAAATTTAAGCTTTCTTCAGGAAAGTATGAAGTTGCTATGTTGCTATGGGTTGATCTTAATAATCAGTTATTAAGTGATATTTTGCCAAAAATGAAGCAACTGGGTAATAGTATTATTGGAGATGCTATTCAATCAGCTGAGCATTCAGTTCAGCATATGTCTAAAAAACGTAATAATGTTGAATTAACATTGATAGTTGTTAGTGTTGTAACCATTATTACTGGAATTTTTCTGGGTATTGCAATTGCTCGTTCTATTTCATCAGTTGTAACATCATTTCAGAATGGTCTATTAAGTTTTTTTCAATATCTCAATCAAAAACAAAAAATGGCACAACCTATTATTGTCCAGGGCAAGGATGAAATTTCTGTAATGGCAGAGGTTGTTAATCAGAATATTAAAAAAATACAGGGTGTTATGGATCGAAAAGCTGATTATCAGCAGGCGCTTCTGGAATGGTCAAAGGTAGATTATCAGGATGATAATATAACTATTCAAAAAGCGACAGAGTTATCAGCAAAAGCATTGCATGTAGAAAGAGTTAGTATCTGGCTATTTAATGAAGACCAGACGCTTCTTAGCTGTGCTGATTTGTATTTGAGTGATCTTTATCAGCATGAAAGTGGTGCAGTATTAAAAGCTGTAGATTACCCTGAGTATTTTAGAGCAATTGTTAAAAATGAAATTGTTAAGGTTGATCATGCTCAGGAGGATGAACGTACTCGCGAGTTTAATGATAGCTACCTTAAACCTTTAAATATCTATTCAATGCTGGATTTGCCTATTGGTCATGATGATCTGATTATGGGAGTGATCTGTCATGAAAAAGTAGGTGAGGAAAAAATATGGAGTATCGATGAACAGGATTTTGCCAGCTCGGTAGTGAGTGCTATTTCATTGTCACTAGAAATAAAAAAACGACGCCTGGTTCAGGAGGAGTTAAAAACACAGAAAGAAATGCTTCATCATCATGCTCATCATGATTCATTAACAGATTTACCTAATCGGTTTTTATTTAATGATCGTTTAAATCAGGCCATTAAACAGGCACAGCGTAGCAGTTCAAAAATTGCGGTGTTATTTATTGACCTGGATCACTTTAAAGGAGTCAATGACTCAATGGGGCATAAAATTGGTGATGAGTTATTAGTGGAAGTGGCGGGGCGCTTAAGAAGTAAAATTAGACAAACTGATACACTGGCACGTTTAGGTGGTGATGAATTTACTATCGTTCTTGATCAGATAAATAGTAACGATGATATTGTTGGCGTTACGCAAAGTCTGCTTAAAGTTATGGAGAAACCCTTCAAATTATCTTCTCAATCACTGTATGTCACCTTGAGTGTGGGTGCTGCAATATATCCCGAAGATGGAGAGACAGCTGAAGAGCTATTAAAAAATGCAGATGCTGCTATGTATCATGCAAAGGATGATGGTCGCAATACTTATCAGTTTTATACGCAGAATATGACTGAAAAAGCATTTGAACGTATTGCAATGGAGGCCAGTTTTCGTAATGCCTTAACAAAAGAAGAGTTTGTAGTTTATTACCAGCCCCAGGTAGATGCAGAAACAGAACAGATGGTTGGCATGGAAGCGCTAGTTAGATGGCAGCATCCCGATATGGGTTTAATTTCACCTGCAAAGTTTTTAAATTTTGCTCTTGATACAGGTCTGGTTATTCCTCTTGATCTATGGGTAATGAGAACAGCAATGTTACAGGTTGTAAAGTGGTATCAGGATAATTTGCAGGTTGGTGTGCTGGCTCTTAATTTGTCCATATTGCAGCTTAATAAGAAAGGTTTTGTTGATACGATTAAGCAGCTTCTTAAAGAGACGAAGTGTAAGCCGCAATGGCTGGAACTGGAGGTTACGGAAGGCCAGATTATGAAAGATTCCAGTAAGGCAATACAAATACTAAACCAGCTTAAAGATTTAGGAATCAGTCTGGCTATTGATGATTTTGGAACAGGTTATTCTTCTTTGTCTCAACTTAAACGACTACCAATTAATAAACTGAAAATTGATCAGTCATTTATTCGTGACCTGCCAGGTGATGAGGAAGATGCAGTTATTTCAAAATCAATAATCTCATTGTCCAGGAACATGGGGCTGGATGTTATTGCCGAAGGTGTTGAGACTCAACAGCAAAAAGATTTTTTACTTGAAAATGGTTGTCGTTATATACAGGGTTATTATTTTGGCCAACCTATGCAGGCCATTGATATTGAAGAAAAGTTAAAGGCTGCTAAAGAAGCATGATTAATTTAATAAGGATTCTATTGCTTAATAGAATCATTTTCCCAGTCCTTTAAAAATTTAATCTGTTGATCAAAATAGTCATCGTTAACCCAGTGACTTCCCCTGTCTGCACTAAGTGATATATGCAGCCCAATGTGCCACAGGTGCCGCATGCCGACAAATAATGGAATAGATTTAAGGTCTATATTGTCCAGATATCTTTCATTTTTATAGGCTGTAATAAAAGCAGGCCAGAGTGTATTTTCTTTTTTATTTAAACGTGCGCCCCAGCGGAAAACGGCAAGGTCATAAGCATAATAACCTTCACCGCAACAATCAAAATCGAATAAAGTTAATGTATTATTATATAGATGTGCATTAGCGCCATTTAAATCACCATGACAAAATCCATATTTTAATGAATTAACAGGATAAGATAAAAACTTCTGTTTTATTTTTTCTGCGAGTTGTTTTATGTATTGCCAGTCTTCAGGTCGATAATGAAGGAAGTTTTTTATTGATTCTAGTGGTTTATCAATTAAATGATGGGTATCAATTTTAAAACGTTTATGTGTACTACTAAAGTTATCGAAAGTGTTATGAAGTTTTGCCAGTGCCCGGCCATAAATTAATGCTTCATGTTTGTCGTTAGATTCAAATGAAAGGTTTTTTCCTTCAGCATAGCTGAATAATACAATATGGCGTGTGCCTTCTGCTGCGGTTACTGTTGAAATAAATTTTTTATCTAATCTGGGTACAGGTATAGAGACAGATATATTATTTTTATGCAAAAAGTTTAAGGCATCTATTTCACAATTAATATCATCCAGACTTCGCCAGTCTTTTCTATAAGCACGAAGAATATATTTATTATTGCCGTGGCACTTTATAAAGTAAGTGTCATTTAAACCAGCCTGATAATAGATGACTTCATCAATGTCAGTTAAGCCGTATTTGGGTAATAGTATATCTGCCAGTGCTGTTGTCGAAAGTACAGAATGGGTTGTGGGAAAAAACTGAGTCATTTTTTAGTGGCGTGATTATTCCAGGTATTTTCAAATACCAGTTCTTTTAAATTTTCCCGTTTTGCCCAGCCCACAGTTTCCAGCATGGGTTCATTATAAAAATTATCAACAGGACCAATACAAAAAACACCAATGGGTTTACTGTCTTCAGGCATATTAAGTAAGTCGGCAAGCTCTATTGGGTTGTATAATGATACCCATCCCATGCCCAGTCCTTCAGCGCGTGCTGCCAGCCACATATTTTCAATGGCGCAGGCAGTGGATGCTAAATCCATCTCAGGCATGGTGCGTCGGCCTACAATATATTTTTCTCGTCCATCAGCTAAAGCGACAACCAGTAATTCAGCGCATTCCATAATGCCTTCCAGTTTTAGTGACATAAAGTCATCGCTTCGTGAGCCAAGTGCTTCAGCGGTTTTAGGGCGCTCCTGTTCCACCAGTGTATGAATTGCCTTGCGAATATTCTGGTCGGTGATGTGAATAAAACGCCAGGGTTGCATATAGCCTACGCTTGGGCCATGGTGTGCTGCATCCAGTAATTTCCAGAGCGTTTTTTTATCAACACTGCCACCAGAAAAATGTCGCATGTCTCGACGTTCATAAATAACACGATAAATAGCTTCACGATCTGCTTTGTTATAACGAAAATCTTTTGTGTTCATGGTGTGAATATCAGTGCTGTTGCTTCAGGATTTGATGGCATATACAGGTGCATATAGCTGGCAAGTAATTTCTTGTCACGATAAACTGCTTCTTCTTTGCCATATTTTCCACTGGTTTGAGTCATGCTGCTGGCTTCCAGTATAGATTCTATTTTTGAATGATGAAAACTATGGCCTCGAATTACACCTTCGTTTAAATGCATTGATTGCATACTTAAATTAACCAGTTGCTTCTGTAGTTTCGCATGGCCTGGCAGAATGGCCGCCATATTTGCGCTATTGTTTTTGGCATCTGTAAGTGATTCAAGTAGATATAGCATGCCACCACATTCTGCAATAATGGGCTTTTCTGCTGCATGATGTTGTTGAATAGATTTGAGCATGGTTTTGTTTTTTTCTAAAGTGTGCAGGTGTAATTCAGGGTAGCCACCGGGCAGATATAAACTATCAATTTCTGGCAGTGTGTTATCTTTTAGTGGTGAGAAGAATATTAATTCTGCACCCATATCATTTAATAAATCCAGGTTGGCCTGATAGCAAAAAGCAAAGGCATTGTCTTGTGCAATACCAATGCGAATGCCATTAAGTTTTTTTTCAACTTGTGTTTGAGACGGTTTATTAAATGTAATTGCAGCGGGTGTTTTAACTAGTCCATTATCCTCCAGCATCATTGCGGCATGCTGGAGTTTCTGATTAATGTCAGGAATCTCACTGGCCTGAAGCAGGCCAAGGTGTCTATCAGGTAAAGTGATTTTTTCATCGCGATGTAAAGCACCGAACCAGTCAAGATAATCAGGTAATGACTTACGCAGCATATCCACATGACTTTTGCTGCCAACACGATTAGCGAGTACACCAGCCATAGGTAAATTTTTCTGGAAGCTTGCCAGCCCATGTGCAATTGCGGCAAATGTTCCAGCCATTGCTGAAGCATCAATAACTGCCATTACAGGAATACCAAACAGTGTTGCTAAATCTGCACTGGACGGATTGCCATCATAAAGTCCCATTACACCTTCAATAAGAATTAGCTCGGCTTCACAGGCAGCTTTGTATAATAACTGACGACATTGCGTTTCACCTACCATCCATAAATCCAGCTGGTAAACGGCATGACCTGAAGCCTGTTGTAAAATCATAGGGTCAAGAAAATCTGGCCCTGTTTTAAATACACGGACATCCAGACCGCGTTGTCGGTACAGATAAGCAAGAGCAGCGGTAACAGTGGTTTTACCCTGACCTGAAGCAGGAGCGCTAATAAGAAGTGCGGGGCATTGGCAGGACATATTATTTTCTATTATTATGAGTATTAACCTGGGCTAAAACTCGACACCTTTTTGTGCCTGAATGCCTGATTTAAAAGCATGTTTAATCAGGCTCATTTCCGTTACTGTGTCAGCCAGTTCAATAAGTTCAGCTTTAGCTCCACGGCCAGTTACTATGACATGCTGCATCTGTGGGCGCTTTTTTAAATCGGAAATAATTTGATCAACAGGTAACAGTCCGCATTTTAATGCGATATTAAGCTCATCCAGCAATACCAGTTGATAAGAGTCATCAGATAATATTTTTTGCGCCTGTTGCCATGCGGTTTGTGCAACCTGTTTGTCGCGTTCATTATCCTGTGTTTCCCAGGTAAAGCCTTCGCCCATAACGTGATAACTGACGTTAGAAAATTGGCGAAAAAACTTTTCTTCACCCGTTGATCCGCTGCCTTTTATAAACTGTACAACAGCAACTTTCATATCATGCCCTAATGCACGAGCAAGCATACCAAATGCGGACGAGCTTTTTCCCTTGCCATTACCTGTGTGAACTAAAAGTATGCCGCGTTCTTCAGATGCATTGATAATATTTTTGTCAATGATCTGTTTTTTTCGTTGCATGCGATTTTTGTGTCGCTTATTAAATTCCTGGTTAGTCATAGTTTAGTTAATTAGTTTGTAGGTAATAGGTAAAATCTGTTTTATGTTATGGCCGTTTAATGCTAGTGCAAAATATTCATGTTCTTCTATTTTGTTCAAGGCATTGATTGCTGCGTTATCCAGGACTTTATAGCCAGAACTTTTGCTAACCTGTATCTGACTGATATTGCCATCAGACATAATAATAAATTCCAGCAACACCTGACCTTGCCAGTGTCTTCTTTGTGCTATTTTTGGATAATAAAAATATCTGGAGAGTTCGCTGCTTAACAACCGGGTGACTTTTTTATAGTCAGGTTTTTTTGTTTGAATAATTTCGCTCAGATTATTATCTAAAACTACAGGTTTAACCAGTGCAGGAACAGCTGCCTTTTTATTTTTATGTATATTTTCTTTCTGTATGCGTGGTTGTGTGGTTGCAATTAATTTATTAATTTTTTTAACTGGATCAGGTTGATGAGAAGTCTGAGGCTTTTTCTTTTGTGAATCTGTTTTTTCTATTCCAGGTGTTTTAGTTAGACTAACTAATAAAGAAGAACCTCCCTGTTCTTTTTTAATTTTTATATCAGGGCTGATATGAACAAAGCCAAGCACCCCCAGGTGCAGGGCTATGGATACCAAAACAGAAATAATGATTTGATAGTTCACAGTCCACTACATGGTTAAGGAATTAAATAACTTGCCGATACATAAACTGTTCGGTCAAGTGTGTTGTAGTTAAATGCAGTTGCATATTCCTTGTCCAGCGCATTATCAATTTTTGCTTTAATCTGCAGATTTTTGGTTAGTTGATAACTGGCATGAATATTAAGCAACCCATATCCGGCCAGTTTAATAATGCTGGAAGGGTAGGTTGATGTGTCTTTGTCGGGGCGTTTACCGTGACCTTCAATGCTTATGCCTGCTGATAATGCAGCAAACTTTTTGTCAATATTCAGGTTGGCATTTTTTCTTGAGCGTCTGATGAGTTTCTCATCTGTTTCTGTATTAACCGGGTCAAGCAGATTGAATTGAAACTGTATGTCCCATGAGTTAATGCGGGTGGCAAGCGATCCTTCAATGCCCTCAATTTTTGCTTTGCTGATATTGGTTGGTTGCCATATACCAGAGCTATTAGGTGCCCAGTCAATTAGGTCATCAATTTTTGTCTGATAGATATTTACTGACCAGTCGATATCTGCTATTTTGCCCCGGCTGATAATTTCAGCAGACTTTGAACTTTCTGGCTTAAGATTAGGGTTGCCTGACGACCATGCGCTTGCGGGCCAGTACAGATCATTAAAGGTTGGCGCTTTAAATGCCTGACCATAAGATGCGGTAATGCTGTAGTCAGCGCTAAATTTATAACGCCAGTCTATATTGCCTGTCGTGTGAGAACCAAAGGCTTCATTTTTATCGCTTCTTAATGCAAGAATAATATCCTGCTTTTCATAATTATTCTGTAACTGTGCAAATACTGCTTTATTGTTGCGAGTGGTTTTTGCATAGTTTTGTGTGGAGTCAACTTTATCATCGATATAGTCATAACCCAGGGTAAGTAAAATGGAGTCCATAATCTGAATATCATTTTGCCATGTAATCTGGTTTCTATCTGTATTGATAAAACTGCTAGTAGCGCCATTAACAAATTGTTCAGACTCATCGCGGCTGTTGCTGAACTTAAACAGGCTATCCCAGTTATCGGTTAAAAATAATTTAATGTCAGTGCTGATGGCTCTGTTTAAACTTTGTGTAGAGTTATCATCGGTTAATGCGTTAGGTGAAGAAAAGCCGGGCATGGAATCATAATCTACATTGCCTTTTGCAAGAAATAGATTAAAACCTATTTCCAGTTTGTCGCTGATAATATCAACAAAGGATGCGTTTATTGATTTATTAACATAACCATCTTTATCAGGATTGCTGGTAGACAAAGCATTAATGCCATCTGTTTTTAGATAAGCTGCCTGTAGACTAAAATTAGCGCTGCCGGTTGAACCGCTTACGCCGGTGCTGACTTCAGTTGTGTTATATGTTCCCTGGCTGACAAAAATATTGGCCTTTGTTTCTTCTGTTCCTTTGCGAGTAAATATCTGAATAACTCCGCCAATGGCTTCCGACCCATAAAGACTGGATCTGGGGCCACGTAAAATTTCAATGCGGTCTATCAGTTGCAGAGGGATATGCTGGAATGAGACCTGTCCTGTTGTGGCTGATCCCATTTTTACGCCATCGATTATTAGCAGAGTATGACTGGTATCTGTGCCGCGGGTAAACAGACTGCTGTTTGAACCTATACCGCCATTGCTTGCAATATCAATTCCAGATTGCTGGGATAATAAATCAAGCAGGCTGGTTGCCTGAGATTGCTCAATATCTTTTCGACTAATTAGCGTAACGGGTGCTAGCGTGTTGTTGATACTTTGTTCTGTTCGAGTTGCCGTTACGACAATGGGGTTAAGTGTATTTTCTTCAGCAAAAACAGATTGAACTGTGAGGCTGGATATTGCCAGTAAAACTGATTTTTTTAGAGTGTGACGCATTTGTATTTCTCCGATGCACCGCCCGTGCAATAGTCATTTATGAATTACGGAGAAAAATAGATGGGATGCGTTTATAAAAAACGTTCTCATCGAACCGCCCTCCGCAGTTCAGTATGGATACGCATCAGGCCGGTCTCCGGGCTTATGAGCTACTGCAATAATTAACGCCTTCCCATGCCTGTTTGCACAGTGGCTATTGTTAATCACTAACTCACTTACCGTTGCGGGGGCAGCGCTGGAATTGTGATAATCACGTACCAGCTTCCCGTTTAATCCTGTTTTTAATACAGGACACCTGAAGCAATTTGAGCGGTGAACTTTAAGGATAGTTGTGTTGTCTGTCAAGAATCAAAATGTGAATTCAGGTTATCTGTATGATATTGCTAGCTATTTTATAAATAAAAATTATGCGGGTGTATAAATTTTACCGTCTGGAGTTTGAAATTCATTAACAGGGTATTGAAATAAAGCTTCAAGATTTGAGGGATTTAACAGGTTATCGGCAACACCGGCTAATGTTTTTCCATCGTCTAATAAAAATAACAGGTGATCACAAAAACGAGCGGCTAAATTAATATCATGCAGGCTCATAAAAACAATCTGTTGCTTTTCTTTTGCATCATTGCAAATTTTTGTTAGAAGATTTATCTGATAATTTAAATCCAGATGACTATTGGGTTCATCTAATAATAATATATCCGGGTTTTGTGTTATGAGGGTCGCAATAGCAACCCGTTGACGCTCACCGCCTGAGAGATTATTAACCAGTCGGCCAGACATAGCTTGCATTTCAACCTGTTCAAGTGCTTTAGTTGCAAGCAAATAATCGTGCTGATTTTCCCACTGCCAGTTAGCAATATGAGGGTGGCGACCTGTTAGTACTGTTTCTATTACAGTAGAGGGAAAAGGATCTTCTACGTGTTGTAATAACAGACCTAATTGTTGGGCAATTTGTTTGCGGCTTAAGTCAATTATATTTTTTTTATTAATAAAAATATTGCCAGACTTTCTTTCTCTTAAGCCAGCCAGAGTATGCAGTAAAGTTGTTTTGCCTGCACCATTACGCCCCAGCATACCCCAGATTTCTCCGGCTTCAATATTTAAACTGAGATTGCTGCAAATCTGTTTGTTGCCAATTTCAATAGATAAATTTTCTGTATGCAATGAGGTCATTGATCTTTACCAAAATTTCTATTGAGTAGTACAAGAAAAAAGGGAACGCCAATAAATGCAGTGATAACACCCACAGGTAATTGTTGTGGGGCGATAATGGTTCGAGCAATGGTGTCTGATATTAATAACAAACTGCCACCCAGTAAAACTGATGCGGGAATTAATAAGCGATGATCACTACCGGAAATTAGGCGCAGCATATGTGGCACAACTAAACCGACAAAACCGACACTACCTGCCTGAGTTACTGCAATAGCCGTAAGCAGTGATGCTAAAAGAAACAGGCTAATGCGCAAAGGTTTAACCGAAACGCCTAATGCACTGGCCTGCAAATCACCCCGAGAAAGAATATTGAGTTGTCGTGCTAATAAAAACGTTATAAATAAACCCGATAATAAAATAATTAAATGAGACCAGTCAGCATGAGTGTGGCTGATATCACCCATAAGCCAGAATAACATTCCTCGTAAGGGTTTTTCCGGGCTAAGAGATAGAATAAAGTTAATCATTGCTCCCCAGCCAGCAGCGATAACAACACCAGTAAGTAATAAGCGTGTTGGATTCCAGCTGCCTTTGCCATGGGATAATCCGAAGACTAATAGAATTGATATAAATGCACCGGCAAATGCGCTGCTGGATATTAAACCGCCGGTTAAGCCAGCGGACATAGCAAGTAAGGCCGCAACAGAAGCGCCACCAGATACACCAAGTATGTAGGGGTCGGCTAGTGGGTTGCGTAATAACACCTGCATAAGTACCCCGGCTAATGCAAGCAGGCCGCCCGTGATAAAAGCAATATAGGCACGAGGAGCACGTAATTCCCAGATAATGGTGTTGGTTGTATTTTCTTCCAGGCTTGAAAACGATGTTAAAATTTGTTGAAAAGAAAGATGCATACTGCCTACTGAAAATGCCAGTACAAAACTGAATATGCTGAGTATGATAAGCAAAATAAGTAATGGAACAGGGCGAAGCATAATTTCTCTAATATTTTATTGAGTGATGATTATAATCACATAAAGAAAAATCTATAAATATAATTTTTGTTATTCTGATTGCCTGGAATGACAAAATAAAAATAAACAGGAAAGAAAATGGGAAATAGATTATCAAAAATATACACGCGTACCGGAGATAAAGGCACGACAGGCATGGGTGATGGTAGCCGCGTTGATAAAGATAGTTTACGTGTTGCGGCAATTGGTGATGTTGATGAGCTTAATAGTGTAATTGGCATGGTGATATGTAAATGCTCAGCAGGTGAAGTAAAAGAAAGCCTGATAACCATTCAGCATGATCTATTTAATCTGGGCGGTCAGTTGACGATGCCTGAATGTAAGCTGATTACTGAGCAACGGATTAAATGGCTAGAGCAGACTTTAGATAAAATGAATAAAGATTTACCCTCATTGAAAGAATTTATTTTACCCGGTGGAGGAGAGGCTGCTGTACATTGTCATCTGTCACGTACTGTATGTCGTCGTACAGAAAGAACACTTGTTGCCCTGTCAAAAGAATTTGAGTTTAGTAAAAATGTTATGGCTTATATTAATCGACTATCAGACTTTTTATTTGTTGCCTGCCGTGTATTAAGTCGCCAGGCTGGAGAAGATGAGGTGTACTGGCAATCTGAAAGGCTTAA
>CAZFUY010000010.1:0-41524 GCA_964522445.1 uncultured Thiotrichaceae bacterium
ACAGTTACCGATTTAAAGACTCAACTAAAAACAAGGAGAAAAAAACAAAAGAATAGCGGATGCAATTAAACGAATTTCATCAGTTGAATTAGGTATTACTATATCGTTAGACGATGTGCAGTTATTAGGCCCGTTTGATCATATTTATAGCGACAATTACTTAGACAAAGATAGAATAAATACTCATTATGTTGTTCTAGCTTACCAGCTAAATATGAAAAACAATATGGGCATAGTGTCGGACAATCAACACTCTGAAATAAAATGGTGGTCAAAACACAGTCTGCTAGATGCCGTTGATGTCCACAAAAATACGAAAGCATATTTCACGGCTGACTAAGCTTCTATTTATAAACCGCCTCCGCCTGTAGGTGGTGTATTACTGCGACCAGGAACTCTATTTGGGTATAACCTTCTTTTATTATTAGTCCATCCTGAACCCGCAGATGCAAAAGAAGGTAGTGCTGCCATTGTTACAATGGCAGGTGTCGTATAGGCTGCTTTCTTTATAAAATCTCGGCGGCCCTGTTTAATTTCTGATTTATTTTTCGAATTATCCATAATAGTTACTCCTGATATAGCGTTCCTTAATTGTAAAACATCTTCTCTTTGTTATATAGCACAACCTGTATGCTGTTTTCTGCGGCTTCTGATAAAACCTGATAAAAATACCAGACCGGAACCAAACAACCATGTAGCAGCTGGAACAGGTACTGCTGTGACAGTATAGGAGCTTGCAGTCCAGTTACCCTGAATATATGTATTAGCAACAAACTCATCAATAATAGTAGCATCAGGCACTCCACCATTAAAGGCAAAATCGTTCTCCCCCGATGAAGAGAATGAGTGATTAGCCGTTATTGCTCTATAGCTAAGACCATCAAGTGCTCCATTTAGAAAATACATATAAGGGCCACCCAGAATATCATCACTATCACTATAACTGATATCACCAATAGTAATATTCATATTGTTATAAGTAGTAGAAAAATCAATATAAGTTATACCAGCAGCAAGACTAATATCTTCCAGATACTGACTATCATCAAATACCCCTGCCGCTGTTACCTCATTACCCACAGCCACGCCAAAGGGGTTGTTTGCATCAGCAATTGTAATTTGACCAGTCAGTGTAAAATTAACCATGGCCGCCTGAGCAGAACCAGCAGCAAGAATAAGCAAGCATAAAATGCTTCTTGATACTGTCTTTTTAGTAGTATTTTTCATATTTATATAATTCCAACAACAAAGTTTAAAATTAGATCCCCTGAAACGCATCTTACTTATAAGACCACTCAACTATAGCTCCCCCAAAAAGGTGGCTATATACTCAATATATTTCAACAATTAATCACTATGCAAAAAAAGAGCCTATATATTTTTTTAATAGTTTTTTCATATACTTATATGGGGTTTATTTTTGTCTACGCATGAAAACACAATAAACAATGTAAAATATACCGACACCCCTGTTAATTATTCCGTCAATTAACAGGGTATTCATATCATTTTTTATCCACTACATAACCATCCTCTGTCCATTGATTTAATATTTTTTAGGCCTCTCACTCATAAAACAACTGGTCAGAAATTCCCTGGCCAATATTTATTGGCCCATTGTCTTTAATCAAATGCACGTAAAATAACAGGAATCACAACCTTTGTTATAAGCCACAATTCACTTACTTGCCATTTTAAATATTTTTAAAAAAGATCCATAACCTTTTTCTGTTAATTTATCTTTTGGTATAAAGTTCATTGCTGCGGAGTTTATACAATACCTCAGGCCTGTTGGCTTTGGCCCATCAGTAAACACATGCCCTAAATGGGAATTAGCATTTTTACTTCTTACTTCTGTTCGAGGCAAAAAGAACATAATATTATCTTTGCGCTCTACTATATTTTTTTCAACTAGAGGTCGAGTGAAACTTGGCCAGCCTGTACCTGACTTAAATTTATCCTTTGATGAGAACAGAGGTTCACCACTGGCTATATCAACATAGATACCTTCTCTCTTTTCATCCCAGTATTTATTTTCAAAGGGTGGTTCTGTTGCCTCTTTCTGAGTAACAGAATATTGCAGTGATGTTAAACGTTTTTTAAGTATATTATCCGATGGTTTTATATAGTGCTGTACCTGATTTTTAAAAGATATTTTTCCCGCTTCCATGTCATAATTTTCATTTGCAAAAGTGGTTATTGAAAGGCTGCTTAGTATAGATATCAGAAGTATATTTTTCATGCTTAGTTTTCTACAGATTCTGCTCTTATAAGACTATGACTGTAGTTTACTTATTTTGTTCATATTTTTTTCAACAACTATAGACTGAAAGTCCATAGTTGCTACTTTAGCTAACTTTGGTGGATCCGCTACGCTTGATCCACCCTACTTTTTCTTAAATAATAGCAGCTAAAGGAACTGACCTGCCCAATGAATCCATTGACTAACAAGTTTATTAAGCGCATTAAAATAATGGGAATTATAAAAAAGAAAGAGTATTACGCAAAACAATTCGACAAGGAAAAATAGCATTACTAATTTCTTTATTTTAAATGTTTCTTTTACTTCTATCTTTATCTTTTCTTTTATCTGTTTTTTAATTGACTCTAGCTTTATTTTATTAAGACCAGAAATAACCATACTAAAAGAACCGTAATTTCCATTTGAATCCTGCTCTATCATTTTTAACAGAATATTTTGCAGCCGGACATCAAGTTTATTAAATTTTGAATCAAGCTTAATACAGCCTCTATTTATCTCTGGCTTTGAGCCGGTTAGCATCTGATAAAATATAATGCCAGCACTGTATACATCATGCTTCTTATCAATACCTGTTTTATCATGAGGCTGATACCAGTCTTTTTGCCCTTTAGCTGCTGAATAATGAGCACCATGACCAAAATCTGATATTTTTATCCTGTCTTTATCATCAAAAAGAATATTACTTGGCCGCAAATCACCATGAATAATTTTATATTTATGAGCATGCTGCATGGCATTACATATCTGCCTGGCATAAGTCATAAATTTGTCCATTGAATAAGGGCGCAATAGCCGATCTTGCAGACTGCCCCTGTTCATATATTCCATTACTACAATAAATGTTTTTTTATTTTTTGATGTTCCCAGGATTTTAATAATATTAGGATGATCTATCTGACTAAGAATTTTAGCTTCTCTATAACCTGCTTTACTATTTATACCTTTTTTAATTACCAGTAGATTATTATTTATTTTATTTTCAAATAAATACACTGCGCCATATTGGTCACGTTTTATAATATCAAGCAGGGAAAATTTATTTCTAATGCTCTCAGCAATATCATCTGCCTCAGCTTTCTGCCCACTATCAAGATGTGCGCCCTGTATAATATGTAGCAGGCGTAAGCGTATTTCTTCTGCTGACTGAGGTCTGTTCTCAATATTTGTTTCTAAACACTGTTCAATAAGTTTTGCCAGAGGGCTGGGTAAATCTCTCATGCTTGCTGAAAGATTATCAAAATAAGCTGTTGGCAATTCATTGGTAAACAACTGATACATTAATACACCCAGTGAATAGATATCACTCAGGTAACTAACAGTCTCTGGTGCTGTAAATTGCTCTGGTGACATATAGTCAGGTGTACCCAGAATATTTTCTGGCCGACCACTGGCTGCTAACCAGGCAATACCAAAATCCAGAATATGAACATGACCATCAGCATCAATTAATATATTTGCGGGTTTGATATCACGATGAATAACACCGTTCTTATGTGCACAGGCAATGCCTTTGCATATCTGTAATATCAGATTAATTTTCTTATCGGGTGACAATTCATTCTCTTGCATAATCTCTGATAGATCATGCCCCTGAATAAATTCCATAACAAAATAAGGCCTGCCCTTTGCCGTTAATCCTCGATCAATGATATGAATAATATTAGGGTGGTTGAGCTGGGCAACAACCAGAGATTCCTGATCGAACAGGCTTTTAGCTTCATCATCCCAGAGAAGTTCTGCAGATAAAAACTTGATAGCGACGATACGATTAAGTGAGAGTTGCCTGGCCTTATATACTTTGGCCATGCCCCCCTGGGCAAGTTCGTTGAGGTCTGAGTAGCCGGCTAATTCCATTTATTTAGTATAGATCAATTATATGATGCCACTATTTAATGTGCTGATTTACTGAGTAATAAGATTTAAAATAAACAACACTTATAATTATTTAATAAACAGAGGGAATATGAAAAATCTTATTCATAACACAGTGATGTTACTAATCTTTCTCTCAGTAGCCCCTTCTATTGTTTCGGCTAACCCACCTCCCGCCTATGAAGGCAGGAAGCTGTATGTTTCCTATTGTCAGTTATGCCACGGAATCAAAGGCAAAGGAGACGGCCCTCTGGCTAAAGCAATGAAAATTAACCCGGCAGATTTAAAAACAACCGTTCGTGCTCGAAGTGATACCATCCTCACCAAAATTATCACTGGAAAAGGTCGTCAAACCATAACGGGGCGAGACCGCCATAACCTGCTCAGTGATGCGATGCCTGAATGGAAAGATGTCTTTAACGACTCTCAAATTAAATCATTAATTGCCTACCTTCGTTTTTTGGGTAATAGTAAACACAAACTGATGGGCGATCCCAAAATTGGCATGCATCTCTACCAGACATATTGTTCTGTCTGCCACGGTATAGAAGGTGATGGTGATGGCATTATGACAAATCTAATGGGCATTATGCCTATGGATCACACCAACCCAAATGAAACCAGCCGGCTGAGTAACAAAGAACTGGTTAAAAGTATTCAGCATGGAAAAGGTCGATATATGCCGGCCTGGCAGGATATTCTTAGTCAAAGCGACATTGAAGCACTGGTCAGTTATATTCGACTTCTCTCACATTAATCCAGAGATTAAATACCATTAAGGCACTTTAAAATGAATTTAGCAGAATTATTTGGCTGGCTGGCTTCCATATTTACCACGATTATATTTTTACCACAGCTCATCAAAGCGCTTAAAACAAAAATGACCAGTGATATATCAATGTGGATGTTGGTTCTTTCAATAATTGGCAATGGTTTCTGGTTTGCTCATTCCAGTTTAACCGACAATTTACCATTGCGTGTTTGTGCAACACTTATTATTATAATCACTATGACATTGATTATTTTTAAATATATTAATGAAAAGTCTGCTATAAAAACTGAGGCAGAACTGGCTCTGGAAAAAAACAAATAATTTTAAAATATATCTAAACAGAGAATTTTATTTTTTTAAAACCCTTATGAAAAATAACTTACCATTACCACAGAATAAAAAGCTCTCTGTTATATACAGAGTTGAAGCAGGCTGTCTGGGTCCTGACGGAAAAGACCACATTGAAGATTTCTGTAAATTTGCCCAAACAAAAATTGAATCTATTGATGCTGATTTTGTTCACTGGGAAATCATACCAAGACACGATAAAAATCAGAATGAAATGCAGTACAAAGTAAACAATAAAAATTTAAATCACGATAAAGCTGCAAAGTATCTGGAGATTTTTAATAAAAACCTTGATGAGTTTGAATGCCATTTAGGTGATAAACTGGCTATTCTTATTGATGAGTACCTCGGTTATTAAGTAAAGTTCAGAATACTACTCAAGCCACTTCTAAAATAACTTCTTTTATAATAGCGCCTATTGTATCGATATCGTCCATATTAAAAGCCATTGGTAATCTTAAGTCACATGCATAAGAAATAATTTTAGTTGTGTTACCTAATTTTGGTGTTTCATCAAAAGAATATAACCAGTTGCGAAAATCACGCGCATTATCTTCTTTTCCAAAAACCTGTATCTTTACGCCTTTTTCATCCGCTCGCTTAACAAAAGCATTCACATTTTTTTTATTAAAACCAACAAGATTAAACTGCAAACTATCCCCTACATGCTCTGCACTATCTACAGCACTGGGAATATGAATATGATTAACGCCGGTCAATATAGATATTAATCGCTCATGTTTTTCTTTATACGAAGCAATTCTTTCGTCGATCAATTCAATTTGAGGGCGCAAAATTGCAGCGGTTAAATTATTCATGCGCAAACTAAAGTTAGGCACTTCAAATTTAATATTTTCAAATATATTGTCATCCATTGGACGTGATAAATGTTTTTTGTATAGCCCTTCATAAGAGCCTGCTGCAAGAATACAGTAGGCAGCAAGCGCATCATCATTGGTTGCAATAAAGCCGCCCTCACCTGAATTCAACATTTTATGGCTTTGAGTGCTATAACATGCAATCTCACAATGATGGCCCACAAAACTGTTTTTAGCTTTATTATCAGTATTCCAGCGTTTGCCCAGGCCATGAGCACAGTCTTCAATTAATCTTATATTATGCTCATCGCATAAAGCTTTAATTTTATCCAGCTCTGAAATATGGCCACGCATATGGGATAAAATAAAATATTTTACATCAGGCTGTTGTGCAATTTGCTCTTCAAAATGTTCAAGATCAATAACATATTGATCATTACATTCAATATAAACAGGAACAGCATTGGCATGAACAATACTGCTCGGAACAGCAGTAAAGGTAAAAGCATTGGTAAAAACTTTTTCGCCAGGCTGAACCCCCATGGATTTGAGGGCAATAAACATAGCGCTGCCACAGGAGTTAACCGCTACAACATATTTATGTCCTGTGTATTGGCTAAAAGTAAATTCCAGTTTTGAAACTTCACTTTCATTAGCAGGAAAAGAATCTTTATCATCGGTGCTACTGCTATCGATATGACCATATCGATAGAGCATGCCATTTTCCATCAGGCTGACTGCATTACTAATTCCCTGTGAGGGAATCGGGTTAGGAGTGTCAAAACTTTTAGTAAATTTCACGATATAACCAAGAGCAAGTATTAAAGTGCGCGGTATTCTAACACAATCACAAACAAATGAGGCCAGACCATTTCTAAATTTAACAGATATTAACTAGCAGACTCTTTCTTCCTTATTTTTTTATCTTTTCTTTTTTTGGCCCTGACTTTATCTTTCTTGCGTTTTTGGGGTTTCTTCACAGCGGGTTTATCTGCACTTTTAGCTTTAGCACTCACGACACGTGAGATATTTAATTGCTGACCCGATACCCAGGTTTTTTTCAGATCATTGAAAACTTCTTTAGGCATATGATCAGGCAAATCAACCAGACTGTAGTCTTCATGAATATCTATACGACCAATATCTTTGCTATCCAGACCCGCTTCATTAGCAATAGCGCCCATGATATTGCCAGGTTTTACCTTATGATTATGACCGACTTCAATGCGGTAACTCACCATGTCTTTATTCTGTGATGAATCTTTTCTGGGTGAACGTTCACGTTCTTTACGTGGTTTTCTTTTAGCTGAATCCGCTCTATCACCTCGCTGGCCTTCTTCTTTCCAGCTTTTATCTGTTTTACGTTGTGGCTTATTTTGCAACAGGAAGGGAATATCCCCCTGTAACATCTGGGCAAGGGCTGCCGCAATTTCCAGCGCCGGTACATTATGCTCCTGCTGATACTGTTCAATCATCTGATAAAACAGCCCCATTTCTTCTGTCGCTAATGTATCGGTAATACGCTGTTTAAATTTGACGATACGCTGGTCATTGATTAGCTCAGTTGAAGGCAGATCCATCATTTCGATCTCCTTTTTGGTGGCTCTTTCAATGGCGTTTAATAAACGCTTTTCACGAGGCGCAACAAATAGAATGGCATCCCCTTTGCGACCCGCACGACCTGTGCGACCAATACGATGTATATAGGATTCTGTATCATGTGGGATATCATAATTCACCACATGGCTGATTCGCTGTACATCAAGGCCACGCGCCGCTACATCTGTAGCCACTAAAATATCCAGTTTTCCATCTTTTAAAGCTTTAATAGTGCGTTCACGTATGCTTTGCTGAATATCACCATTAATGGCTGATGCAGCATAACCACGGGCTTCCAGTTTTCCTGCCAGCTCAACGGTTGAATTTTTAGTGCGCACAAAAACAATCATCGCATCAAATTCTTCAGCTTCAAGAATCCGGGTTAAGGCATCCAGTTTATGCATACCACTAACCACCCAGAAACGCTGATGAATAGTATCTGCTGTTGCCGTCTTAACCTTGATAGTAATCTGTTCAGGATTATTTAAATATTTGGTCGCAATGCGACGAATCTGTTGCGGCATAGTAGCCGAAAACAATGCAATTTGTCTCTCTTCTGGTGTTTGTTCAAGTATCCATTCAACATCGTCAATAAAGCCCATACGCAGCATTTCATCGGCTTCATCCAGCACCAATGCACTGAGATTACCCAGTTTTAATGTGCCTCGGCGCATATGATCCATTACACGCCCCGGCGTACCGACCACAACATGCACACCACGCTCTAAAGCTCGAATTTGCCCGCGGTAATCCTGTCCACCATAAACAGGTAATACGTGAAAACCTTTCATATGCTTTGCATACTTCTGAAAAGCCTCCGCCACCTGAATGGCCAGTTCGCGCGTGGGAGCCAGTACTAACACCTGTGGATCTTTCTGTTTTAAATCAAGATTGGAAATCAGCGGCAGTGCAAAAGCAGCTGTTTTACCTGTGCCCGTTTGAGCCTGCCCAATGATATCTCGACCATCCAGTAATAAAGGAATGGTTTCTGCCTGAATGGGTGACGGGGCTTCATAACCCACATCATCTAATGCTTTTAATAATGATTTATTCAGCGCTAATTGATTAAACGCGGTTACCGTATCGGTAGACATGTGTTGTACCTGAAAATAGATGTAATAGATGAAAAGCCAGGTGTTAGCTGGAATCTCCTGAAACCTCTGTCCGTAGAGTTCGAGTCAAAGCCAGAAGAGGCACATAGTTTAACGTTTTGAGTGTTATGTTGCATGTTTTATTTGCAGTAACGGGGTATTCCCCTTAAATTTGTCATTTTAAATTGTCGAATAATATTATACAGTCAGTTTTTCTATAACTCCCCCCAACCTGGAAGATTCATTTCAAATGGCAATAGCTGCACAAGAAGTAACACAACAACCTGCCCCGGTATCATTTATAGAAGCCTTAATCTACTGGCTCAAGCTGGGATTCATCAATTTTGGTGAGCCAGCAGGTTAAATTAGTATGATGCATCATAATTAGAAAATCTTTCACATCAATATACGAATATAAAACACATCAAACGGAGACATAAATTATGTATCAATTTATCACCCTGCTTCTTATAAGTCTTTTACCATTACAGGCATACTCACAGAAACTCATGTCTGATTACAAAGCTGAGAAAATTTCACAACATACCTATGTCATACACGGCCCTAAAGAAACACCCAGTCCTGAAAATAGAGGATTTATGAATAACCCTGCTTTTATAGTGGCAGATAAGGGGGTCATTATTATTGATCCCGGCTCTACTGAAGAAGTCGGAAAAATGCTCTTAAAAAATATACGCTCAATTACCAAACTGCCCGTTACCCATATATTTAACACCCATGTTCATGGCGATCACTGGTTAAGCAATGACGCAATTAAACAGAGCTACCCTGATATAACCGTCATAGCAGACCCAAGAATGATCGTAAAAGCAAAAGCAGGCGAAGGGCAAAACTGGATTGATTTATTTAATCGATTAACAGAAGGTGCCAGTCATAACACAAAAATAATGTACCCCAATAAAACAGCAACCAATAACGATCATTTTAAAATTCACAATTTTAATTTTAAAATTTACACAGCCGGCATCGCACATAGTGACACTGACATAATGATTGAATTTGTTGAAGATAGCGTTATGTTTACAGGAGACAATGTTTCGTATCAGCGTATTATTAGACTGGATGATGGCAATTTTAAAGACAATATAAACGCATGCGATATTGCAATTAAATTAGGCTTAAAACATTATGTACCCGGCCACGGCCCCACGGGAGATGTAAGCATTATAAAAATGCAAAGAGACTATCTTGCAATTATATATAAACAGGTTGCCCATTATTATGAAGAAGGACTTGCTGATTTCGAAATGAAACCCAAAATAGTTAAATCACTTAAGGCATTTAAAAACTGGGCTGGCTTTGATAAACAGGTTGGCAAACATATAAGTCTTGCAATGCTTGAAATCGAACGGGCTGAATTTGAATAAAAGAAAAGGAAATAGAAACTTAATCTCTATTTGAAACCCTTGCACAAAATAAAACTATACCTGTTTCATCGTCATTCCTGCTAAAAGCATACCGGAATGACAAAAAATATTTCATGCAAACTCTCTATTTGAGAATTTATTATTTTGACAGATTATCAACCGCCACCACATAAAGACCTTAATATTTTATTTAAGGATGAAAGCCTGCTGATTTTAAATAAACCCAGTGGTTTACTTTCTGTTCCAGGCCGAGGCAAAGATAAACAGGACTGCATGATCTCACGAGTGCAGATAAAATACCCCGAAGCACTCATTGTTCATCGCCTGGATATGGCCACCTCAGGTCTTTTAGTTCTGGCCAGAAATAAACAGATACATCGCCAGTTAAGCCTGTTATTTCAGGAACGTAAGGTAAAAAAAGAATATACTGCTGTTGTTGATGGAATTATTGAAATAGATTCTGGTGAAATAGATTTACCTCTAATAACCGACTGGCCTAATCGACCCAAACAGAAAGTTGATTATGAAAATGGCAAAGCATCAAAAACATTATTTTATGTTTTAAAGCGAGATAAAAAAAACACGGTCACTCGTGTTTTATTAAAACCTGAAACAGGTCGAACACATCAATTAAGAATACACATGCAATCAACAGGACATGCCATTTTGGGTGATAATTTATACGCTAATAATGAAACAAAAGAAAAATCAGATCGATTATTGCTTCATGCAAATTATTTAAGATTTAAACATCCTGTTACTGAAAATATAATTGAGGTTAAATGTGAAATACCGTTTTAAAAAACAATCAATGTTTAACTCCACACCCAACGCAACAACTATGGGCTGAAAATCTATAGATTTCTTTAATAACAATTAAAAATCATTTTACCAGCATCAAAAAAACCTTAAATTCTGAAACACTTTTATTTTGTCATCCTGAGTGCAGCCGAGGGTTCTGGTATTATAAAGATTAAGATCCCTCGACTGCGCTCGGGATGACATAAAAAAACTACAGTATTGCACTAAAAGCGCATAGTTTTAACTAGCGTACTGGGACAATAAATTAAGAAAAATCTATGCCATTGTAGGGTACGCCATGCGCACCATAAAAATACTGACTTATTGAAACTTTGGTGCATATAGAACACCCTACACCTAATGAATCACGCAACCGAGCATATATAATATTCTAACCAACCAGGTTTCAATCAAAATGTTCTGCATCATCACGAACCTTGTGAGAGAACTGCTGTAATTTATCTGCAATTTTTTCCAGACGTTCAACTAAAGCCGTATCAATACCCGCCTCAATAAGCAGAATCAGTTCATCATAATGTTCTTCTGGCAAAGAGTGCCCCGCATCTGTAATCAGGTCTTTAAAACGCTCAGCTATTTCCTGTGCATGTTTTGTTCTGTGCATGATTATTTCTCCTTTTTATCAGTTGATACGGGTGCTTCTTCTAACTCTTCAACTTCAGGAGCTTCTTCCAAAGTATGTTCACCTTTTTCATATATAGTTGCGGCAGATCCGACTATTAGCGGGTCAGGTTCATGGGCTATTTTGAGATTTTTATTCGTATAATCAAGACTATTCAATATAAACAACATGGCATTTATACGAGCACGTTTTTTACAGTCTGACTTAACCACCGTCCAGGGCGCATCGGCTGTATCGGTATAGAAAAACATGGCTTCTTTCGCTTCAGTATAATCTTCCCACTTATCCAGTGAGGCCAAATCTATAGGACTAAGTTTCCACTGTTTAAGAGGATCATGCCTGCGCTGCTGAAACCGTCGGAACTGTTCATTACGACTCACTGAAAACCATAACTTGAATAATTTTATACCACTGCGTACCAGCATGCGCTCAAGCTCAGGTGCCTGGCGCATAAATTCAAGATAATCACCTGGCTTACAAAAGCCCATGACACGTTCAACACCGGCACGGTTATACCAGGAACGGTCTAATAGAACGATTTCACCTTCACTGGGTAAATGCTGGATATATCGTTGAAAATACCACTGCCCCTGTTCAAATTCACTGGGTTTTTCCAGTGCTACTACCCGAGCGCCACGAGGGTTCATATGTTCCATCATGCGTTTGATCGTGCCACCCTTACCTGCTGCATCTCGACCTTCAAATAAAATAACAATACGCTGCCCGGTTTCCTTTACCCAGCCCTGCATTTTCAAAAATTCAATTTGCAAATCTGTTTTTGTATCCTCATATTCCTTACGATTCATTTTCTCTTTATAGGGGTAATTAGCGTCAGAAAATATCTTGCGTTTTCCAAGTTTATTCATCATTTTAGGGTCAACCAGAGACTGATCTTCTCTGTCTTCAGATATTTTGGGTAAAGAGAAATTGGCATCATTACTCATCTAAATGTGCTCCACATTTTTTTAACATATTCCCTAAGTCTAGTTCTAAATAAGCATTTATTATTGATGCCCGTCAACATCTCTAATTTTTTATCACCCGCTATAACTCTGGCCCTAAAATAAATTTTACTTCTGTAAAACCATGCTCTTCCAGTGATTCAAGAATATCATCCCAGTCATAATTGGGAATCTGTTCTTCAATACTGGCAATAACACCCGTCACATGACGATAAGCTTCATGTTCTTCATAATCTGATGGGATATTAATCATTCTGATTTTTTCTGAGTTCTTACTGGGAAGAACCATAAATCTGTCTGCCATTTTTATTCCCCTTTAGTTATTTTGGGATACTCTGATCAAGTCTAATTATTTTAGCCAGCCTAATTCTAACCACATTTAATCAGAGTATCCTTATTTTCTGCACATTCAATACATAAAGGTGCTGCCGGATCGACCTCTAATCGTTTTTTAGATATTTCTTCATCACAGCTTACACAATAACTATAACCACCATCATTGATCCTGTTCAAAGCAGATGCAATTTTCTTTAATTCCAGTTCTCGCCTTCGGTTGGTTTCCTGCGACATAGCCTGCGCCTGCATGGCATCCATTCTTGATAAACGCCCAACCTTACTTTGATCTAATTCCACCGTTTGTGCTGCCTCTTCACCTATTTTAGCCAATGCCTCCAGATCATCTCGTTTATTTATTAATAAATCCCTGAATTTATCTAGTTGTTGTTTATTCATAATTAGCCTGACTCCTTATCAGGCATCGTAACGGTTCACACTTCAGCTGTATAGACTGACTGAATACAAATAAGAAGATTCAACTTTATGCTGCTTTATTCTGACGGTTAAACTCTTATTTAAAAAGAAAGCACAGCCAGATATTAGTTACCCCTGAAAACTAATTGAAACCATTTACTATTTAAAGCCTCTAATTTCTGCCTTTAAATAGTACAATAAGCTTATGAAAAAAATACTTATACTTATTTCCCTGCTCACAATAACACCCGCTTATTCAGCCACCAATGAATCTGCTGCTACCGACGAGCTGCCACAATACAGCGTTAAATACGACCCTCAAAGAGACCCCTTTAAAGATGGCATTGCAGCCATTAAGCTGGCCACTGAAACTCAGCGACGCATCCTTATCGAGGTAGGTGGAGACTGGTGCAAATGGTGTCATATACTTGATGATTTTTTAGATAAAAACCCTGATATAAAATCACGACTACATAAAACTTTTGTTATGCTAAAAGTTAATGTTAGTGATGAAAATGACAATAGTGAATTTTTAAAAGCATTCCCAAAAACTCTGGGCTACCCGCATATGTATATTACCGAGAAAGATGGCCGTGTACTCTGGTCTAAAGACACCGCAGAATTCCTGGTTAAAGGAAAATACTCTCGTGAACGTTTCAATGCTTTTTTTGATCGATGGAAATAAAAATGGATCGACGAACATTTATTACACTTATAGCCTCCGCAGTTACCAGCTATCCAGCAGCAAGTCTTGCAGAAAAACGAACTCAGGTTAATTATTCTATATCAGATCTAAAAGAACCCTGGAAAACCATTGCAATAGTGCAGGAACATTTATTCCCGGCAGAAAAAGATTCTCCGGGAGCAAATGATATCGGTGCTTTAAATTATTTACAGAATATGATGAATGCACCTGATATTGAAAATAGCGAACGCGAAGAAATAAAGAACGGTTCAAAATGGCTAAATGATTTATCCATTCAAATACATAAAAAACCATTTATTGAGTTAGATGAAATTAACCGAGAAAATATTTTACGAAAAATTGAAAGCAGTAGTGCTGGCCGTCACTGGCTATCTTTATTAATGACTTATTTAATTGAAGCTTTACTTAGTGATCCTGTATATGGCGGCAATAAAAATTCTATCGGCTGGAAATGGCTGGAACATCAGCCCGGTTACCCAACGCCTTCTATTGATAAAATGTATTTTAAATTAGGTAAGCCCATTACTCGGATAACAAAAGCATGAGCAAAGATTATGATATCTGTATTATTGGCAGTGGAGCAGGTGGTGGTCCTGTTGCACTTGAATTAGCCAAAGCAGGAAAATCTGTTTTAATACTTGAAAAAGGGCCCTGGCTAACAGAAAAAGATTTTTATAAAGATGAATTAGCCTGTTGCCGCCGCAGTGTTTATACCCCTGATTTAAAAGATGAACAGCACGTTATTGAAGATACAGATGCCGCCGGAAACTGGGTACGCGAAGCCACTTCAGAATCTGGATGGGATTTCTGGAATGGTAATGTTGTTGGCGGTTCTTCAAATTTCATGAGCGGTTTTTTCTATCGATTAAAACCAGAGGACTTTAGATTGCTATCAGAGTTTGGCTCTATTAAAGGCGCTAATATTGCTGACTGGCCGATTACTTATGAGGACATAGAACCTTACTATACAAAAGCAGAAACAGAAATCGGTATTTCTGGACAGGTAACACAACACCCTTTTCTTGAGCCGCGCTCAACTAAAAACTTTCCATTCCCACCAACAAATGAACACCCCATATCAGGACACATTGATAATGCCTGTGAAGAACTTGGCTTTAATTCCCAACCAACACCTCGTGCAATATTATCCCAGCCAGCTAATGGTCGGCACAGCTGTGAATACTCTGGTTACTGTGGCAGTTATGGCTGCGCATCTGGTGCAAAAGGAAGCTCACGTGCTGCTTTATTAAATAGAGCAATTGCAACAGGGCATTGTGAAATTAAAGCCAATGCTAAAGTTCATAAATTAATTAGCAATAGCAAAGGTAAAATTACAGCGGCAGAATATTTTGATGAAAAAAACAATATAAAACAGGTCTCAGCAAAAATATTTGTTGTTGCCTGCCATGCCATTGAAACCAGCCGTTTATTATTAGCATCTACTGGGTCTAAACATCCTCATGGTCTGGCTAATAATCATAATCAGCTAGGTAAAAATTTATTATTTTCTGCGGGTGGTTCAGGCACAGGTGAATTTACTTACAACAAACTGGAAACAAAAATTGCTGAAGAATTAAAAATACGCGGCCCATTTGTAAACCGGGGCGTTCAGGACTGGTACTTTATTAATGACAAAAAGTTAGGTGGAAAATTAAAAGGCGGCATAATTGATTTTCTATTACGCCACCCAAATCCCATAAGTAAAGCCATGCTATTAAAGTGGGACAACAACGATAATCTTGTTTGGGGCAAAGAACTAAAACGCCAGCTAAAAGCAACTTTCACAGAAACACAGGATCTTCGTTTTGAGGTATTTAATGACTGGTTACCCACAGATAACTGTTTTGTTAGCCTGGATAAACAGGTAAAAGACAAGTGGGGATCAGCCGTCGCAAAAGTACGCATTGGTTATCACCCGCATGATCTTAAAATAGGTGAATATTTAGCGGATAAAGCAGAACAGGTTTTAAAACAAATGGGCGCAGATAATATTCGATCCAGTGTTAGCGGCTCTCCTCCAGCTAATTTAGTGGCCGGCGGCTGTCGCTTTGGTGATGATATAAAAACATCAGTACTTGATGCAGATTGTCGCGCCCATGATGTGGAAAATTTATATATTACAGACGGTAGTTTTATGCCAACAGGTGGCAGTGTGCCTTATACCTGGACAATTTATGCCAATTCATTTCGGGTGGCGGATATTATTAAGAAATATATTTGATTTTTTGACTTTCACATAAATAGCTATTATTACAGGCTTAAACCCACCCTCAGCCCAGCCCTCTCCCTGAGGGAGAAGGCGTTTCAGTATTAATTTTATCTGCTGACTCATTCAGAATCAGGTACTAACTTCCGTAGCTCAGCTTCAATGCTTTGCGCATTCAATGCCTGATAATCATCATAGTTAAAAGTAATCATGCCGCCTGATAATTCATACCAGGTAAAACCACTACACCATTGCGGCACATCAACACTACCCTGTGGCTTTCTGGAAAACACATAAACTTTACCTGGCACATACAATAAATTATATGTCTGATTCATTTTATGTAATTCATTAATAAAAACCCAGGAGGATTCAGCCGAATCAAATACATGGCATGTAGCAGGATAACTCCTGTCACCACCATTATGCACCCAGCTATTATCCGTTACAGGCAAGCCGGATTCATCAACAAACATCTGAAAATGCAAATGATTAACCGAAGCATAAGCACCATAACTGTTATAGCCAAAACCAACACCCTGAAGGTTTTGCTCTAGTGCTTCTGCCAGACCAAACACATATTGATGCGCTGAAACATCCAGTAACTGAAGCTGACATTCTTCACGATCTACAACCAGCAAACCGTGTAAATCTGCAAAGGGGTATTTATTGTAAAAAAGATCAATTCGACGACCTAGCAACTCCCCCTGCCAAAAACACTCTTTGGCCATATAAGGGCGATTAAAGTTAAATCGATCATCATCATAAGGCACCGAAATACCCTCATGAATAAATTTTGTAATGCGTCGAGGTCTAAAAGATCGCAGATGATTAAACTGTATTTTCCAGATGCCATCAGTACGATATTCTGTCGGCTTAATAGCATCAAATCCGATAGCATGTAACTTTAAAAAAACCAGCAAATCTTCATCAACAACAGGAAGATCCTGACCACACATAAATGCATTTCGATATACTTTATACAAATCTTTATACTGATTTTCTAAAGTATCTTTCATCTCTTCAAAGAGTTCAATATGGCCTGTTGCATTGGCACAGGCCAGAATAAAAGGTCCTAAACCATCCTCTTCTGCAAGTGAATGTAAGCCTTTATTAAATTCTTCACGAAATAATTCTATCGTTGTAAAAGGTGCTTTCATAAATGTAGTTGCTTATATTATTTTTTTATTAATAGAGACCTTTGCACGAAACAAATCCTGTCATCCCGGTATGCTTTGAGCCGGAATCCAGAGGTCTCAAACCAGTAAAGATACGAGACTCCTGCTAGAAACATGCAGGAACAACGATGAAACGGATAGCTATTAAAATAATTTTCTCTCGTGCAAAGATTTCTAATATTTATTTTAGCCAACAGCATTTTAAAGCCAATCATCAAGATAATACAACCTCTGACCTTCGGATGATTTTGATGGCCCAATAACCTTAGCGGCAAATAGTTTCTTCTTAATATTAGCTTCATCTAATGCTTCTTGCTCTGAAGCAACGATAAAAACACAGGATTCTGGAAAACGACCTCTACAGCGCTTAGGCATATAAACAACCGCATAACGCACTTGTACGACCTTTGATTCACTGTCAACTGTAATTCCCTGCATAAAAGTTATCACACACGTCCATTATTAATAGTGGGCTTAAACTATTATCTTTTAACTTAAATTTCAATATTTATTAGTGTTAATATACATCCAATAAGATAACCACCACTTTAATATATGCCTTCAATTATTCTCTCCACGCTCAACGCACGCTATATTCACTCATCATTAGGCTTGCGTTATTTGCTGGCTAATATGGGTGATCTGAAAAATGATACTCAATTAATCGAATATAATATTAATACTCGCCCCATTGATATAGTTGAAAGCCTGTTAGAACAGAAGCCAGAAATTATAGGTTTTGGCGTATATATCTGGAATACTGAAGCTATAACTCAGATTGTTAGACTAATCAAAAAAATTAAACCTGAGATATGTATTATCCTCGGCGGCCCTGAAGTAAGTTATGAATTTGAGGCACAGGAAATTGTTAAAGCTGCAGATTATCTAATCACTGGGCAGGCAGACCAGATGTTTCCTGAAATATGTCAGTCAATATTATCCGGCAAAAAACCTGTAAACAAATATTTAACATCTTTACCTTTTAATCTAAAAGACATTCTGTTTCCTTATGAGCAATATAACGATAATGATATAGCCAATCGTATTATTTATGTAGAAGCCTCCAGAGGATGCCCTTTTAAGTGCGAATTCTGCCTGTCAGCACTGGATAAAACATCTTACCCATTTGACCTTGACCTGTTTCTTAAAGAAATGGAAAAACTATATAATCGGGGTGTTCGCCATTTTAAATTTGTTGATCGCACCTTTAATTTAAAAATAGAATCCAGTATTCGTATAATGGAATTCTTTCTGGATAAACAGGATAAAGATTTATTCCTACACTTTGAGCTAGTACCCGATCATCTGCCAGAGAAACTAAAATCAACTATTTCACGATTCCCCGAACACAGCCTGCAATTTGAAGTGGGGATTCAAAGCCTGAATTCAGATGTTCAGGAATTAATCAGCCGAAAACAGAATACTGAAAAAGCCAGAAATAATTTACTGTGGATTAGAAATCACAGCCATGCACATATTCATGCAGATTTAATTATTGGTTTGCCTGGCGAAGACATAGATAGTTTTTCAAAAAGTTTTAATGAACTTTACAAAATGGAAACTCACGAAATTCAGCTTGGAATACTAAAACGTCTACGAGGAACACCTATTATTCGTCATACTGAAAAATTTGATATGCGTTTTAGCCCATACCCCCCATACAATATTTTAAGCAATAAACTCATTAATTTTCATAGCATGCAAAGATTAACCCGCTTTGCACGCTATTGGGACATTATTGCTAACTCAGGACGATTTAAATACAGTAAATCACTATTACTGGGAAATACACCTTTTGAAAACTTTATGAAGTTAAGCGACTGGTTATATAAAGAAACAAAACAAACTCATAAGTTTGCTTTAGAACGTTTATTTTTATTATTATATAAAGGCATGACTGAGGTTCTTAAAATTAATAGAAAAGATGTTGAAAAGCAGTTATTAAAAGACCATGAGGCATCAGGTATTAAAGGCTTCGCCAAATTTTTAAATAACCAAATTAAAGATAATTTAAAGAAAGGACAATCCAGCTTAAGACAGAAACGGCACTCAATTTAGGCAATTGCGCCCGTCGGACAAACCGCCACACAATCACCACAGCTTGTACATGCGGAATCTTCAAGTAAAGCATTATTATCGCCAAAGGTTAACAGGCTTGATGAACCACGATGAGACCGGCTAATAATATGATTATCTCTACAGGCTCTTATACAACGATCACAATGAATACATTTTTCCTGCGTCAGTTTAATGTAATCTGAGCTATAACGATTACAGTCCTGTTCTTTTTGATTATGTAAATAAAACCGTGCTTCTTTAACACCTAACTGACTGGCATATTGTTGAACTTCTTTACTCAGAGTTTTTAAACCGCCATGTTCAGCAATAATAAATTCCATAAGCACTTTTCTGGCATGTAATGTTTTCTGGCTATGGGTTTGTATTTCCATATTAGGCTCAACTAAAGTTGAACAGGCTGGAAATAACCTGTCATGCCCTTTAACTTCAACTGAACAGATACGACAAACAGAACGCGATTCCAGCCCAGACATATGACAGATTGTTGGGATATCGATAGCCTGTTTTTTTGCTACCTGTAATATAGTCTGCTCTGGTTTTGAGTGAATAAGCTGTTTATTTATTTTAATGCTAATCATTTCACTGATTCCAGAAATATTTTAAATAAGTTAATACAGGTACAGGTGCGGCTTTACCAAGGCCACAGGTTGAAGTTGCCTGCATAGTTTCGCTGACACTATGCAACCAGTTTATAGTATCCTGTGTTTCATTATTTTCAATTAATTGTTTGGAAAATTTTGATAGCTCCTGTGTACCTACTCTGCAAGGCATACAACGACCACAGGATTCATCCTTAAAAAACTCAATAGACTTCGACATTTCCTCAAGAGGATCATGTGTTGAATTAAATAAACGAATAGTTCCTGATCCAACCTGAACACCCAGCCTGGCCAAATCATTATTATCATAATTAACATCTATTAAATCTACTGGTATCAATCCACCCGATATGCCACCAATCTCAATAAAAGACAGGTCTTTACTTTTAGCCTGATGAATAATACTCAGCAAAGATTCACCCATATTTACTTCATAAATCCCTGGATATTCTGCATCACCCAATAAAGTAACAAGCTTTGGGTGATAACATTTAAATAGCTCAGGTTTATTTAAAATAATGGGAATCCAGCTAAGCGTTTCAACATTATTGATAACAGTTGGTTTATTCCATAAACCCTTTTCATGGGGAAATGGTGGCTTTAGACGCGGCTCCCCCCTTTGACCTTCGATGTAATTAAGCAGTGCAGTTTCTTCACCAACAATATATAAATCAGGATTAGGACCATAGATTAATTTAATATTGATATCTTTTAACAGCTTATTATTTTTAACTATAATTGATTTAATATTTTCATAACATTTTTTGTAAGCAGAATTAATGACCAGATAAACCTCTCTGATCTCTAATATTTTGCATGCTATAGTTATACCCTCAAGTAAAATATCAGGGTAATTCTTCATAATAAAATAATCTTTAAATGTAAAAGGCTCACCTTCCAGACCATTAACAACCAGATATTCAGGGTGATAAGGTATAGCCGCTTCCCATTTTTTAACTAATGGAATATGTGAACCACCACAACCACACAAGTCACTTGCATAAATTGTTTTTAAAATATCAATATTGTTAATATTATCTGAATTAATTTTCTTTAATTCACAAAAGAAATTTTGCTTTGCATAACTTTCAAAACTTGAAATATTATGCCCTTCCACTTCAATAACTTCTTTTTTTCTCACATAAGAATCATTGGTGAACTCATAAAAAGAGGTGATGCTATAATTCTGGTACTTATTGCTATGCGGCATATTTAAACCTCTTACTATTGAGCAATGGCACCATTAAATTCATAATTAAAATAGCATACATTTCGACACCTGCCACAGTGGTATACATTTTTCCCAATACCGATAACAGACCGACACCAACACCAAAAATAATGCCACCTTTAATTGTATTAGGTGACGTTTCTGGTGCTGTTACAAAGAAGAATGCCATCAACAATGTTGGACCACCCATTAGATAGACCAGTGGTTCTGACATCCATGGCGCATGACCAACTATTTCAGGTGTATCAGGAAAAACAAAAACAACCAGGGGCACTGTAAGTATCATTGCAATTGCAGCTTCACGTTTTATCACAACATAACGCAACATTAGTGTACCCACTATAAGCAAAAGAAAGGTGCTGGTTTCTCCTATGGATCCTTTGGTAAAACCAAAGAACGCATCCCAGTAACAGGGCTGTACTAAACCACCAGCTTCTTTAAATAACAAACTCGCACCAGTGGAAAGATCAGCATAAGGAACAGGGTCATAGATTTCCAGCAGCGCAATTGCTGTTCGCCCCAGGACTGCCGGATTAAATATATTTTTTATTTTTCCATTACTCAGTGCGGGCAATGCCTGCTTGCCAATATATTCAGCAACAAATCCGCCTACAATAATCATATAAACCGGCGTTAATGGACTGAGCGTTAAGCCTATTAATAATCCGCTCACCATGCTACCTGGATTAAATATTTTAACTGATTTGTTATTTGACCATTGTATTAAAGCGCCTGCAATCATGGTGGTAATGGTTGAAATAAGCAGTACAAAAAAAGCATTCAAGCCAAAATAAAAACTACCAAATACAGCCAATGGCAATAACAGAATAAACGTACACCATTTTGCCCCCAGGTTTTGTCTTAGTATTTTAATATTCACCTGACGGGCTTCCATTCAATAAGATTTTCTCTGGCTTGCTCTTCCCATGGTTTCACTTCAGCAGGTGTGTGGCAGCTGACACATTGAGCAACAAATGACTCGTGACAGGTTAAACAACCGGATGGGTTAATCGTTGCCAGCATAATATGCCTTTCCATACCAATACCCGCAGGTTTTACAAAATCACTGCTATGACTTTCCGGTAAAATATTATGACAGGACTTACATTCATTCTGTATGTGGCAGGAAGAACAGCGTTGATAACTAAAGTTCTTTATTCTGCCATGAGTATATTTACGAAACTGGTCAGTATGTGATTTAGGAGGTGGTATAACCAGACCCTGTTTTATATTTTTACTATCGCTGTGTTTAGAGTGACACTCCATGCATTTACCATCATTACGCCATTCATGCACATCATTTTCAAAATATGTATTTACTATCGCCATAGCAATCACTATCAACACAGAAATGAAAAAGAAGATATTTATCTGCTTCTTCATTTAATACACCTGAAACCGATATCAAAAGTCCTGTAATCAGGCTCTCTTTTTATATAGGCTTTAATACTGACACCGGACGGACTACTATTTGAACTACCGCCCACAACCCGTTGTTCTTCGACCCACTCAGCAACATTACCCGCCATATTTAAAACATTGTTTGGTGAAACTCCCTTAATAAAAGAAACAACTGGCGCAGAATAAATGAAACCATCATTCTCACCCCATTTTTCACCACCAGTATTGGCTTTTGCATAATCCCAGTCATTACCCCAGGGCCATATCCTGCCATCATTGCCGCCCGTCATTTCTATCCATTCTTCATGTGTTGGTAGTCGTTTATTTTTCCATTTACAATAGGCCTTTGCATCATACCAACTTACACCAACAACAGGATGGTCTAATTTTGTGAAAGTATCTTTCTTAAAAGGAGCAAGACTAGAAGCTGCCGAATTTATAAAAAACTTTGAACGGTATTCATTCCAGTATTTTGGTTTTTTATACTCTGGGTTCTGTATCAGAAATTTTTTGTAGTCTTTATTACTAACTTCTGTACGATCAATGGTAAGTGACGACTCGGCTAAAACACAAATAGAAAATACCATGCTTAAAAAAACAAATACTAATCGATTCATAAATGCGTTCCCCGGGTTAACGCATTCCACCCAGCTGATCTAAACACTGTTCCATTATCATCAATAATAAGCGCCTCAATAGCATCTCTTTTATTTATCCACAACATGCCTTTTTCTGCACCTTTTACAAAAACTGCTGTTGCATAAGCATCGGCAAATGTCGCATCTTCTGCAATGATAGTGACACTTTGAACACCAGTAGCTGGCTTACCATTTTCTGGATTAATAATATGACCATAACGCTTTCCATTGCGTATAAAAAATCGTTTTGCATCCCCTGAAGTAGCAACTGAAAGATCAGCGACTGAAAATTTCTCAATAGTTTTACCTTGCCAACGAGGATTTTCTATACGCACATTCCATGGGCCGGTGGATTTTTTACCCATTAAATAAACATCCCCCCCTGCACTTACCGCAGCATTTTTAATAGCCATTTTTTTCATTAATGTTATGGCCAAATGTGCAGCATAGCCTTTGCCTATGCCACCCAGGTTGATTTTCATGCCTTCTGGTAATTTTACTTTTAACTCAGTCTTGTTTATTTTAATTTTATCCGCGCCAACAAACTGGAGTTGTTGCTTTATTTGCTCATCAGTTGGCATGGGCGCAGAGACATCACGAAAAGGGTATAAATCCCAAACAGATCCAATACTTATATCAAAATCACCATTGGTGTTCTGATAGGCCTGTTTAGATAATAGTAATAAATTTATCGTATCCTGACTAACCTTTACATATTCACCCGCGTGTTTATTTAAAAGATGCACATCACTACCGGGTTTCCATGAACTGAGTTTTGATTCCAGATCAATTAGTCTTTTTGTAACCTGCGTGATTGCATCCAGAGCAAGCTTCTCTGGCGCATCAATTACAAAAATAAATTGTGACCCCATTAGCACAACTTCTCTCTTAACCAGATCACTTGTTGCGTTATTATCCTGTGAATAAACAGGCTTGCTAATAACTGTATTATCAACAGTTTCTTTTTTAACAGCGACTTTATCTCTGATAAAAAAACCATAAGTTAATGAAGCGCTAATAACAATAATGAATATTATCCATTTTTTCATTATTCAATTACCTTCATAAAGTTAACTAAATCTTCAATTTGGCCTGGCCTCAGATGTGAGGTTCCTCCATGCGAATCTATAATTCTATTCTGTTTATCAAGATCTCCTTTTTTTGTTCTTTGTGTTAATTCATTAAAACCTGTTTCTTTTTGATTGTGCCTTACCACTTCATCCCCCATCATGACCGGAAATAGATATTTTCTGGCAGCAGGATGGTTAGGGGTAAGTACAACTTCTCTTAGTGAACGAGCACGAGCATGATGCAAAAACACAGGCGGTCTATCAAATATTCCTCTCAAAGTCATTGTCGTGAATGAGCCTTCTTTATCCTCAAAACGGCCTTTGTCTTCATGCTCCAGTCCTAATGGATCACCATTGGCTGTTTCAACAGCAAATACACTGGCTAAAGAATAAGACGCATCACGGCGGCTCATCGTTGTTAATTGCGGTAGTGCACGTCTATCATTATTGGCAAGCAGCGCCGTTTTATTGGTAAATTCCGGTGCGGTATGACAAACCCCACACATAACCTGTGCAGAATTAAATAACTGTTTACCACGCTTAACAGAGGGATGCTCTTTATCAAAGGGGGTCGGCAACAAACGATTTTCATTACCCATCCATGCAGACAGAAAGGAATAAAAATCTGCAAGATTATATTTTTTACCAAAATATTTTTTCGACTGATCTTTAAAAAACTCATTACGCCTGTGCTCCAGGTCATACCACTTTGACCCCAGTTTATTAACTTCAACCCGTTCCTTTAATTCTTCATGCATTAAACGTCTTTTGTTTTCTGCAACAGGGGAATAAAGTTGACTGTAATCACCAACCCACACAGGCTTATCAAAATCAATTGAACTGGCTGGCTCATTAATATCTGCACCCTGCCCCTCTTCAAGTATGTGTGTACCTTCAAAATAATAAGGCTGGATAGCATAAATATTTTTAATTTGCGGTATACCCAGTGTGCCACCGGGTGTTAAGTGCCCCCATTTATTTTGACCAACAACTTCCGCAGCACCCCATGCACGACCATCACCTGTGTCACGGTAATGACAATGGGCACATGAGGTATCTCCATCCGAACTAAAAATAGTGGAATGAACAACCACGTCACCTCTTTCAGCATCGCTATAAACTGCCGGTACTTTTAAATCACCAACGATGATTTGCTCAATATTTCCATTATCTTTTAAATCAATTACAGTTAAGGTCTCACTCATCTGATTGGCGACATACAATTTATTATTTGCAGCAGTAATACCAACAGGCCTGAATCCCACATTAAATTTTCTTAAGGGTATTAGCCGTTCAGATGGTTCAACAGGGTTGCTATTTATTTCCCATTCAACAATTTCAAATGTACCTGACATGCTGACATACAATTTATTACCAATAACTGTTGCCCACTCAGGAAATGATCCGGGCACTCTTTGCAATTCTGGAGGAATATCACCCTTAACATCACCAACAGTTGCCTCAGCAGTATCTGATGTATACCTTACCCAGTTTTTATGCGCTTCATATTTAATAGTTTTAAGAAAATAGTCAGAGGTATTTCTGTTGCCCTGCCCTGAAGAATCCATAGATCTAAAATCGATGGAGGATAAGTTAATAGCAATAATATCATTCTGGATATCACGCATTTTAAAATTCCAGGTACCATCAACCGCATCAAAATCCCCCATAACAAATTGCTTTTCCAGCGGATAGGCATCATAACCATTCTGTGGATCTCGTAACACGGTAAACTGTGCAGCCGGATTATTTTTATCCCAGCTTTCACCACCCAAAGGATCTCGCTCTTTGGTTGCACCAAAACCTGCGCCCATGGTTAACACAATAAGCGTGTCATCTTTTATTAATAAATGGCTGGCCACATTACCTATATAAATACCACCAATTAATCGATTAGTATCCGTATTAACGACAGCAATATCCATAGTGCCCGTGTTGCCGACAAATAAATATTTTCCATATAAGGTTAAGTCTTTGGGATGCGCCTGACTGTTACCTACCGGAATACCTGGCCCACCATAACCCTGTTTAATCCATTCAACTATTTTATTCAGTTCCGCATCACCTTTTTTAAATAATGCACCACCGGGATGAAATTCAGTGGTTATATTTTCATCACCAAAGCCACCCATGGACTTTGGAATCACTGCTCTTAATAAAGGGCTATTATAGGGTTCACCTGCTATGGAATTTTCAACTGCTGAGAGAAAGTTTGATTTAGAATCTGCACCAGAAATAAAACCGCCTGCAGAATGATTATGACATATTGAACATTTTGATCTTAAAATAGCATTGATACCCGATGTACTATTTTTCTGTGCTGTTTTAATCAGCTTTTCAGAATAACCTCTAATTCGTAAATCATTTAAGGTTTGATCTGATAATTTTTTATTGCCATAAAAAACCTGATCATTAAAACCACCCTGCACTTTGACCTGACCATAAAGATTAGTTTCTGTTTCCTTAAGATCAACAACAAACACCTGGTCCAGATAACGTATAGCCACCCATGCACGTTTACCATCTGCTGAGAATTCTAAATCCTGTGCATAATAGTCCAGTGGTATTGTGTTTACCACCTCATCAATACGTGTATCAATAACTGATGCATAATTAGAAAATTCATTGGTTACCACAAGAAAACGCCCGCCAGGATGAAGTACCGAAGTATAAGGCCGACTACCAACTTCTATTCGTTTAATAACTTCATTAGTTTTTGTATTAACAACGGCTATCTTATTTTGCGGATTATTTTCCGTTCCCTGCAATGTCACATAAAGTTTTGTGGCATTTTTATTCAAGGTAACTCGTGTCGGTTTGTCACGGTGAGGCTGAGGCTTACTATTTGGCACATTATTAATAACTGGTGTTAAATCATTTTTCTTAAACTCAGATTGATAGCGCCATACTTCCGATGTTAATTTATCAAAAATAGAGCGATAATAAGTTTTCTGATCTGCAAGGGCTACACCGACAAAACAAAAAGAAAGACACAAAATAAAAGAGTTTTTAATCTGCCCCATAACTAAAAAACACCTTTAAATGTAGCGCCAATATCTATCCAGCGAATAAACATTAACAGCTCTTTATCATTAAGATAGTGGTGATCTTTGCTCATTAACTTATCAATTAATGGACTTTGGGATGACAGAGCTTCACGCTCATTGATATATTTTTTATCTGCAAAATTATTGCTTTGGGGATCACGCAACTGATGTAGACTTTCATAAGCCTGGTTATAGTGTCGTGTTTTTGTACCCTGAAGATTTAAGATCCCTTCATTATGACAGGACACACAATGCTCATCTAACACAGGTTGTATATCTTTCATGAAATCAATGGATATGTAATCACTTAGTTTTGCGCCTTTGGCTGTAGGTATCCGACGCTTTTGTTCCTGTTTATTCCAGGTTGCAATTACTTTAGATGCTTCGGTGACGATATCCGCCTGACCTATACCCTGCATTGGATCATCGGTAAGAGAACCATGGCAACCCCCACAGGTATTTACAAATTTACTTCTGGGAATAGAAAGAGTAAAACGCTCACCGGCTTGTGTATAAAACAAACGCTGTAAGGTAAATAATGCACGCTTATCTTTATCAAGTGCCTGCACAATCCATGCTACATTCGATGGCACTTCAACATACAAAGAACTATCTGATTCCAGTGGTACTTCACCTATAATCAGTTTTTTTGTATGCACCCCCTTACTAACAGCAGTAGCATGAGGGTCATCATCTTTAATATTTTGCGTATCTTCTTTTGTTAAGGGCAAAACACCAATGGCACGAACATACTTTATTGCATCTGCTGGCGGAATATTTCTTGACCCCGTTTGGGTAAAATTAGTTAAAAAAGATGCAACTAAATTAAAGTCATACACTTCGATCTCTGCTGGTGTACCTTCTGGCATTCTCTGCACACCATAAATATTTTCAGGCTTATGACCCTGTACGAACTTTTGATGTTTTAAAGGGTGATGCCTGTTTTCATGTAAACGGATGACAACGGGTCTTGGATTGAATTCTGCCTGCTCCGTTGAAATCTTCTCAAATCGAGTTTTTTTATAAGCACCAATTTGGTGACGGTCTTCTGATTGTAATGAGGCATCAAATTTTATTTGCCAGATATCCCAGTCTGGATCAGCATCCGGGTCAAGATGATCCAGGCTATCATTTACAAACGACACCAATATACTGCCATCAGGTAAAGGATAGGGATCACGAAACGCACCACCTTTGGATACACCGGTATGATTTATATTTTTATCAAAGACAACAAGTTCAGAAATATAACGAGGTAAGGAAGAAAAATTAACTTCATTATATTTTTCAGTTAAGGGAATAGCATCCACTGGATTATTTGCTTCAGTGGATGAGCCAAAACCATGATCCACCAGTGCCAGTTGCCCTCCTCCCCAATAATTTCGGGGATCATGCAAGACTTTTACTTCTAAACCTTCTGGCATTTCCCGAGCGTCACTGTGCAAACTGTATTGTGAACGCTCACCACCATGGGGATGAAAATCAAAACCACCCGCCTGCATGCGGAAGATAGCACCATTAAATACAGGCTTATCATCCTGATAACCTAAATTGCGCACCGTCGTTGCCATCACCTCACCACTGGTTCTTATCGTGGGCCTGCGCTCCTGATTAAATCCCCAGGTCATACGCACATTACTTTTATCAAATAAACCAGGAATAAATCGCCAGATATCATAAGCAGAGGCATAATTACTCTGCTTTTTTTCAATGACATAAATAGTGTGTATATCTATATCATGAGGCAAAGGCTTATCTAATATGAGCTTATTTTTTTTATGCTTAACAATATTCCGCCATAAGCCTTTGTTTGGGCCTTTTACAAAACTGATTTTTAAACCAGTAAAAGTTCCTGGCTTTTCATGGCGTTGTTTATCTGTAATAACTGTTTTTGAAATTTTTGACGTATTATCTGCTTCACCAAGAATAGCCCACGGCTCAGAAGACACGTAAGCACCCGCAACATTACTAGCATAGGTAATCGACACATCACTTAAATCATAACCCTGTTTATGATCGAGCGTATAGTTAGGTGTATAGATAGGATCAATATGATGTATGATTGTGCCATCTTTCAGTTTTTGTTTAGCAAAACTAAGCTGTATTATTTTTTTAGATTCTGGATTTTTAGAATCCAGATTTATTTCATAAATTCTAAATCCACTATCTCTGCTTTCTTTCTTTGAAAAGACAATTTTTCTAGCATCATAACTTACATCCAGCGACTGAATCTCAGCATTTTTAAAAAAGGTAATCTGTATTTCTTTTTCTCCATCAAAAAAGAAAATATTAGATCCGGGATAAAACTCATCAAAAGAAAAATATTTTCTTGGCATATGCCGTGGGCCACGAATAAATACAACTCCTTTTACATCACCCGGCCTGTCATCTTCCAGACGTTTTCCATTAATGGTTAAGTATTTAAATAATTCTTTTTTCTCTAATGCCATCCATTTAAGAATAATTTTTACATCTTCATCCTGATAACCTTCAAAAAACTGATTATTACCTCCTCTTTGATGAACTCCCCCCTCTTTTACAGGAATATTTTTTACCAGAACTCTACTGCGTTTTAAATCACCACCTAAATTAACAAAACGTGTCACATCACCCAAAATAGATTTTTTATTTTCCAGTGTCATTTTATTAGAGAACGATCCATCAGGTAATGGTGGCTGTAGCTTAAGATCAGTAAAGGAAACAGGACCATGACAGGATGAGAGGAAACAGCCATTTCTAACTAATATGGGTTGAACTTCATGCTTAAAGAATAAGTCAGTTTTAGATAAAAGTTTTTTATTTTCAGGATATTCTAAAGTTTCCCTGTCTAACCATGACAGCATGGTTTGATAATCTGCATCATCTGTTGAATAAAAAACATCCAGTCCTTTATGAGAAACACCACCATATTCTTCAGTTAATGGCGATCTTAATATATGACTAAAACGTGCATCTTCCCCGTACTCTACTCGTCCGTAACCAGTAGAAACACTGTAGGCAGTTTCAATATCAATAATTTTATTATTTTCAGTAATCGGAAAATAGAAGTACTCTTTATTCTCACCTTCCATAAATTCTTTATAAGCATCCTGCTTAACACCATGGCATGACAGACACCTATCTTCAAGAACACTTATCACTTTACTTTCAAAAAATGATTTACTGGTTATTTTATTTTTATAATTGACATGACTATTTTCACTATCACAGCCAGACAATAAAATATTAAATAAAATAAATAGTAAATAATAAGAAATACCGTTACTAATTTTCATAAAATATTTTTGCTGTAAAAATGAGCGCGAATAGTAACGCAGTATTTTATTTATGTATTTGATTTAGAACAGCATTTAACACGGAGAAAAGTTAACATTTATCAATTTTTCACACACAAACAAACATTACCATGTAAAACTTGATATATGTTATGGCCTAATAGACATTGGCTGATAAGGTAACGCCGTTCTTTTACAATTACCGAGGCCTGTTTTGAGTGAATTTCAATCTAAACCTAATGTTTCTAATCTGGATAAAATAATTAAATCTCTATGTAAAGGGGAAAAACCAGATAGATTAATTGAAGATTTCATTAGCAGTTGTGACTCCCTAACTCAAGACGAGGTATCAACCGTATTTTACGAATTAGAACAGAATGGCTACAGCTATCATGACAATCCTGATGTTGTTAACTTCTATCATGACATTATTGAAGACAAGATTTCCGCTGGAATTATTAAACAATTTAAAATCGGGCATCCTGTAGCTTCTTATCTTGAAGAAAACAGATTATTACGATCATTGTTTAATAAAATAAAAAAAATAGATTTACAAAACAACACGAATGATTTTCATGAAATTTTTAATAAAATCTGTAAAGTAGAACTGCACTACACACGTAAAGAAAATCAGTTATTTCCCTGTCTTGAAAAACATGGATGGGATTCTCCCAGCAAAAACATGTGGGCATTTCATGATGAAATTAGAGCAATCATTAAAGAAGTTGGCATTGCATTAAAAGAAAACGACCTGCACACTGTTAGTGAAAAATTACCTTACATGATTGGAGAAATGTCTCGCTTAATAGGCGTTGAAGAGGAACGACTTTTTCCTAATGCCATGTCTTTATTAGAAGAAGACGAGTGGAATGAAATGCTTATTGGTGATGAAGAAATTGGCTGGATGCTGGACAAACCACCTATTTCAGATAAAAGAATTAAAGAAGAATATGTACATCCATCAAAGCTAAAAAAACCATCTAACCAGTCACTTGATACAGATGGAAAGCATCACTATGATGAAGGCTACATGACACCCGATCAGGTTAATCTTCTTTTTAGAACAATGCCATTCGATATAACTTATGTTGATGAAAATGATCAGGTAGTTTTTTATAATCGAGGTGAAGATCGATTATTTCCTAGAAGTAAAAATGTTATTGGCCGTGAAGTTCGTTACTGCCATCCACCAAAATCCGTTGATTCTGTTCTTAGAATTTTAGAAGAATTTAGAAACGGCACAAAAGATGTTGCAGATTTTAGAATTTTTGTAAAAGGTCGATTTATCTGGATTCGTTATTTTGCAGTTCGTGATAATAACGGCACCTATAGAGGTGTTATGGAAATGTCACAGGACATTACTGACATTAAGGATTTTGAAGGAGAAAAACGACTGCTAGACTGGAATTAAACATTGTAATTAAAAATCAAAAACTATAAATCAACAGGTAAATAGAAAAAAACAAACCGTCCTTTTTCAAAATCTATTTTTAATGTTGCACCATGGTATAAAGCATAATCAATATAACCGGGTATTGCACTATTCACATGACATTCACTGGCATGCTGTGGTGATTCAAAATCACGGTCTCGGTCATACCATGCTAAAAGCATATAGTCATTTAAGCGTTTCTCTGCTTCTGCATCTGCTAACTTCATAGCCTGAAGATAATCATTTAATTTAGATTCAGGAGATAACTCAACAATAGTTACATTTGAATAATCAGGCTCAGTGGGCATATTGCATACAGATTTTTTATTTTTCATAACAGACACCGATTTAAAATGTAAAAACAGATTTAATTAATTTAACCGTTAGCCATAAAAACAATAGTGGGAATATCAGTGTCTGCATAACAAAAACAACGATCATATTTAATGCACTTTCACTGACTTCAGCGACTGTCTGTTTTAATTCTTCTAGCCTTTTATCAACATCTAAAGCATTTACAGTTGACTGATATTGCTGTTGTATTTTTTCAATAAAAGATGAATCCTTAGATTGAATACGTTGTTCTATATTTATTTTTTCAAGCTTGTCTGAAGTTTGTTGCAGGCTTTGTTTCGCCTCTTCATACTGAGGAGAGAGAAATACGCTATAAAGACCTTCATTTACAATAGCTATTACAGGTATGGCAAAACGCATAATAAGAAAAATAATGGCTGCTCGATAAACTATACGCTTGGTATTATCTTTAATAATTTTATCTCGCCACATAAAGAAAACAGCAATGAGAAGCAAAACTGACACAAACAAACTGAACCAGTGCCAGCCTGTAACCTGTATCATAATCCGTTGAATACCCAGTGAAGCACCACTGGCCAATACCACCCATGAAAAGCGTTCAACCAGATCATTAACTGGATCGAGGATTTGCCCAGGGGCAAGTGTTAAACCGACCCCCATAGGCTCAATAGCAACTTCAGTGCCCTGTGCAACAGAGATCACACCATTAAGACCGCGAGCAACGCCATAGGTAATTAGCGCACGTTTTAGGCCCTGCTCTGTATAGTTTTCACCTATATCATCAAGCCATCCAGAAAAAGATATGATAATAAGAAAGATAGCCAGAAGGCTTAAAAGAATTTTAGATAGCGGTGTATTCATAATGGCTTATCATACAGAACTAAAGGTCTCTCTATTTCGCTATCGCTACAGTGAGATGACAGAATAAAATCAACCTATGCTTTAGCTGTTTTTTCCCAGCCTGTATGCTTATCTACCCATTTCATCGACAACCAGTACCACAAGGTGGTCGCTGCCATCATCGCGATCCAGGTCCAGTCTACGGTTTCAAAAGGCTGATAATATGATAAAGGCACGCAAATTAAAGTAACCAGCAGGCTAACCCACACCATTACATTTGCTCCTTTCCTTGTTTCAAAGTTCATAACAGCCAGGAAAACCCATAAAGGCATATTTTCAGATCTTGTCATTATTCACCACATCCATTATTTTAAATAAAAAAGTCGTCTTATATCTTTCGTATCTGATAAAGACTGACGCAAGTTTACCAGAGTCATTTTAAAGATCAAAAAGGCCATTAGACACTTCAATATTAGGGCTTTCTAAACAAACTAATTGTAACAGTACTTCAAAACTTCATAAGCTTCTCTAATTTCAATAAATACAGCGCGATCCCCGCCTTTATCCGGGTGGCACTGATTTATCTTTCGTCTGTAACTCTGTTGTATCTCATCCCAGCCTGACTCAACAGTTAACTCCAGCACCTTTAATGCCTGCTGCTGTTGATCATGTGCAAAATATCGTTTCCAGAAGCCATTTAATAAATCTTCAACATCCGATTGACTGGTTTTATCATAATTATCCCAGTCAAGATAATATTGACTCAGTTTTATATCGGTATCATCAACCAGAGCTGTTGACTCTGTATTCGTTACTATTTCTTCAATTTTTATTGACAGGGATGTAATTGATAAATAAAAACCATCGCTTAGTAACTCTGCCTGTAATTGATACAGTGCATTCATTACTAAAAAATTCTTTTTAAATAAAGCAAGATCAGGGGATTTTTCCTGTGGAAATTTTATGCCATCACTTTCCAGTTTTTTAATAAGGTCATATTCACTTACTTCATCAGTGCTTTTTTTTAACACCAGTAAGATGGGAATAATTAATGGATTTTTATTCATATATGATATTAATTAGAAATAACACCAGAAGTCAAAGTTTTAAGAATTTAAATCTATAAACTATCAATGCTCACCTTTAGGTTTGCGCACGCCAGCAAGTCTATTGCCCTGCTTTTGAGGCCCTCCTTTTGGAAAGATCTGGTGTAAATAACGCGTATTACCTTTATCCTTACCCCAGGTTTTTCTAAAGTGTTTAATCATATCTCTTACCGGCGCCTGCACACCATGTTGATCATAAAAATCACGTATAAAATGAATAACTTCCCAGTGTTCATTATTTAACTCAAGCTCTTCTTCCCTGGCACGCACGTGAACAAATTCTTCTGTCCATTCATCCAGGTCAAGAAGATACCCCTCACCGTCCAACAATATTTCCTGACCATCAACAATCGTCGTTTTTGTTTGCATATTTGGATAATATATTTTTCCAGCCATTATTTTTTCTCCTGGTGTATATTTGAGATAACACCAACCTGCGGCATTTCTGCAAGACCCGATTCACGCGCATGCTCTTCAAAACCTTTGTTCTTCCAGAAAAATGCACCTGGCATTGTTGTAGGAACAACTAACACATAAAACAGTGCCCGACTAACAAAAGCAGAAACAAGAATAGTAAATGCAAGCATTACCCATAAGGTTAAAACAGCAACTGAATCTGACGGTAACAAATACAACAAGGCCAGTACAAAAATATTTATTACTAACACAGCGTTTCGTAATCTGTATGTTTTACCAAAAGTTGTCACCTGTTCATAATAAGAAACAGCACCTTCTGCACCATCTTTATTTAAATCACGCGCATGAAAAACATGACCAATGGCTTCTAACAGCAATCCACAGAATATAACAGCGGCAAGCATCTGTAGTAAACCAACAACCGGCATTTCCATAAAAATAAATACAGGCACAAATATTAAACCTGAAAATAAACCACCCATGGTTAACATATTTCCATAAAAGGCAGTCAGTACCTGCCAGTGATTCCAGTAAGGTCTGGCTTCTATACGGTAAATCTTATGCATAAAATAAAGTGCTATTGGGCCTGTAAAAACCGCCACATAAGCAAAGATATTTGCCAGCATCGCTGTTAACTCAAAATCAAATAATGAAAAGAAAAAATGCCCGGCTAAACTATTAAAAAACACAGCAATGCCAGCGACTTCCCTGCTCACGGGTGAATATCTCAGATTATTAAATGCTCTATAAAATCGATGCGGCTTACCTAAGTGCATGGTTGATAAAAACAAAGCAATTGTTTCCATACCTAATAAAATAACTAACGCAGGTAGATAGGCTACTGAATTCACTGCCTGTTGCATAGCTTCAACACCAAGCAAAGATCCCAGAAACATCAGCATAAAAGCACCAATAACACCCTGAGAAACAAGGGTAAATATAACCAGCGGATCTTCACGTGAGCGCAACTTAGATAAATTCCAATGACGTTTAAGCCCCTTCTTTTTATCAACAACAGGTTTGTAAATACCATCCTTTGTGTCTTTATGATACTTCACTGCCATACTGTCTGTACGAGTCATTTCAGACGGTAAAGTTTTTGTTTGCTGAAAACGAATATTGGGATTAGTAATATCAGTTCTTGGTAATCCAGGGATTTCAGTTTTTACCTGTTGGCGATTTTCAGGTGTATTTTCAATCACACCAAAATTCAATGCATTTCCTAAACACGCAGAAACACAGGCAGGTTTTAAACCCACTTCTAAACGATCCACACACATATTACATTTACTAACCTGGCCTTTTACAGGGTCAAGCTGTGGCGCATTGTAAGGACACACCCATGTGCAATAACCACAACCAAAACAAATATCAGAATCCTGTAATACCGCACCATATTCTGCAAATTTTGTATACGCACGTGTTGGACAACCTTTTAAGCAAACAGGATCATCACAATGATTACATGCCATAGAAATATTTAAGCGCTTAAATGCAGGATAAGTTCCTCCTTCCACATAACCGACAGAGCGAAATGCAATATGTGCAGGGTTATCATTTTTTTCACTACAGGCTGCTTCACAGGCATGACATCCAATACAATTATCTGCAGTAAAATGAAAGCCGTGTTGCTTATAACGATTGGGATTATCACCTATTCCAGAATCATTATTTATATTTAAGCTTTTTCCTTTTAGTGGATTATTTGCATCAACCGTTTGAATATTTTTTCCATAACGATTTTTTTCCTGACTGGTTTTGTCATTAAGAAAAGCGTATTCGCGTTCTTTTTCTCTTATCAAAAACATACTTAAAACGCCCTCGCTTCTACATTCTTCTGTGCGGCTTCTTTCTGATCTATTTTCTCAATACGAACAGCACTTTGTTTAAAAGCAGGCTGTCTTGAATAAGGATCTAATAAACCCAGCGTTAAACGATTTGCACAATCATGAAAATGAAATGGAATAAAAACCATATTGTAGGGAATGCGCTGTGTATGCTGCACCATAACAATGGCATCCGAACGTTTTGACACGACGCGCACATAACTCATGTGTTCGACGCCTAAATCTTCTGCTGCATCAGGGTTCATTTCCATATAGGGTGTTGGGCTGTATTTATTACAGTTACCCATTTTTCCTGTGCGTGTTCGAGTATGAAAATGTTCAACCACTCGACCTGTGTTTAACCAGAAGGGATAATCATTATCAGGGCGTTCATTATTATTTATAAACGGCAATGCTATTAAATTTGCTGCTCCATCTGCTGTTGGATATTTTCCATCCACATATAAACGCTTCGCTCCTTTTTCATCACCTTCTCTACAGGGCCATTGCAAGCCTGCATTTTCTTCAATTTTCTGGTAGCTCATACCAGAAATATCCAGATTACGATCTTTGCCTTTGGATAACGCTTTCATTTCTTCAAATACGTCTTCCGCTGTATCTGGAAAATTCATTTTTTCATAATGATCAAAACGTTTTGCTAATTGATTAAATATCCATAAGTCCGGTTTTGAATTGGCATAAGGTTTCTGAACATTGGTAATGCGATTAACGCGACGTTCGGTATTTGTAAAACAGCCATCTTTTTCTGCCCAGATAGATGCAGGCAAATACATATTGGCATACTGCGCACTTTCAACATCACTGTAAGCATCCTGCACAACAAAAAATTCTAATTTTTCTAAAGTCTTTCGAATACGTTCTGTATTTGGCAGCGAACTCATTGGATTAGAAGCCACTAACCAGAGTGCTTTTATTTGCCCGGTTTCTATTGCAGGAAAAATATCGGTTTGAAATAAGCCGCGTTTTTTTGGCAGGAATTCTTCATCAATTCCCCAGAAGTCAGCAATTTCTTTGCGATCCTGTGGATTTTCTAAATAACGATAACCCGGCAAACCAGAACAGGATGACCACTCACGTGTACCCATGGCATTGCATTGACCTGTAATAGATAAACTGGTGCCACCTTCTTTGCCAATATTTCCGGTAATTAAATTTAGATTATTAACACCAACCACACCATCCGATCCATGCGTACTCTGGTTAATTCCCATAGTCCAGATTGACATAGCTTTACCGGCTTTGGCATAAAGCCTTGCTACATTACGAATAGTATCTTCATCAATGCCACAGATTTTTGAAGCTGAAATGGGATCATACTCTGCAACTAATGCTTTAAATTCATCATAACCATTGGTGTGTGCATCAATGTAATCTTTATCTTCCAGACCCTCATCCAAAATAACATGAGCAAGTGAATTTAATAGAACAACATCAGTGCCTGGCGTAATCGCTAAATGCATATCTGCAAATTGCGCCAGCATAGTGACACGTGGGTCAACAACAATTAGTGGAAAGCTACGTTTTTCCATAGCCTCTTTTAAGCGCCAGTAAATAACAGGGTGTTGTTCAGGCAGGTTAGAACCAAAGGCAATTAAACAATCTGTATGTTCAAAATCTTCATAACATCCCGGCGGGCCATCCGCACCAAAAGAACGTTTATAACCAGAAACAGCAGAAGCCATACAGAGTGTTGTATTACCATCGTAATTATTTGTGCCTATAGCACCGCGTGTTAATTTACCTAAGGTATAAAATTCTTCAGTTAATATTTGACCTGTTGAAATAATCGCAACCGAATCACGTCCGTATTTTTCCTGAATAGATTTAAATTTTTCAGCCATGCTATCAAAAGCATCATCCCAGCTAATTTCTTTAAATTCTTCAATATAACTGTCACGATATAAAGGTGTTTTACCTCGACCTGCTGTATCAAATAATTCGTGTTCAAATATTCCTTTAATACAAAGCTTGCCACGATTAACATCCGCACTGGCAACACCACGACTGGAAACAGCCTTACCTTCTTTATTGATTCCTACTTCAATAGAACAACCAGTTGAACAGTAACCACAGGTTGTGTATTTCCATTCAACTATTTCCTTATCGACTATTTTAATTGGGTTTTTCTTTTTACGACCAAATAACATTGGGGGGGACTCCAGTATTCTTAAAAGATTTTGCCACGGAGGCACAGTGATCACAGAGTTTTTTAATTATGGCATACAGATTAAAATAAAAAATAATGCCTCTGTGTACTCTGCATCTCTGTGGCTATCCCTCATTTCAAATCAATAAATATTTTTTTAGATTCAATTTTTACTTCATAATGACCAGTACAACCTTCATCCAGCCCCATTGCTTCACCTGTTGTTAAATCTATGCGCCAGTTATGCAAAGGGCAGGTAACAGATTTATCATGAACTATGCCCTGAGATAGCTGCCCCTTTCTATGCGGACATTCATCATTTACTGCAAAAATTTCATTTTTTGAATTTCTAAAAACAGCTATATCCTGATCACCATTTTTAACAACTCGCGCACCTAAAACAGGAATATCTTCTACACTACCTACTTCTACCCAGTTCGACATAATGATTACCTTTATAAATTCTTTTATCTTTAATCCCCTCCCCCTTTACAGGGGAAGGCGAACTAATATTTAACCAATTACTTTTAATGGCGTAAATTCATGAGCATCAACTCCATTAGTTGATCGTTCAGTCCATGGGTCATGCTGAGATTTGGTAATCTCCTGTGAGAATTTAAATCGTTCTGCCAGCTGTTTACGTTTTTCTGCATCATCAACCAGAAGTTCTTTTACATAAGTAAAACCAACACGTTCTATCCAGGGTGCTGTACGTTCAAGATATCGAGCTTCTTCACGATAGACCTGACAAAAAGCTGCCGCATATTCCAGCACTTCTTCTTCACTATCCACTTTGCATAACAGATCTGTTGCTCGAACTTTAATACCGCCATTGCCACCAATATGTAATTCATAACCTGAATCCACACACACCACACCAAAATCTTTAATGGTGGCTTCTGCACAGTTACGCGGACAGCCAGATGCTGCCATTTTAAATTTATGTGGCATCCATGAACCCCAGCTTAGCTGTTCCAGTTTAATACCTATGCCGGTTGAATCCTGTGTTCCAAATCGACACCATTCTTTACCGACACAGGTTTTAACTGTACGTAATGCTTTTCCGTATGCATGGCCTGAAACTAAACCTTCATCATTCAGGTCTTTCCAGATCAAAGGTAATTCATGCTTTTTAACACCGTATAAACCAATGCGCTGACCACCAGTTACGTGCACAGTATCAAGTTCAAATTTTTCAGCGACATTTGCAATGGCTCGCAATTCTTTAGGCGTGGTCATACCTCCCCACATGCGAGGAATAACAGAGTATGTTCCATCTTTCTGAATATTCGCATGAGCACGTTCATTAATAAAACGAGACTGTGGATCATCAAACGCTTCTTTAGGCCATGAACTAATCAGATAATAATTCACTGACATTCGGCAGGCCGCACAGCCATCTTCTGTTTTCCAGTTTAAGGCTTTATAAACATCGACACGGTTAGTCAGCTTTTGATCACGAATAGCAGCACGCACATAATCATGTGTATGTTCTGTGCAACCACAAATAGATTTTGCTTCGGGCGCTTCATAATCACTGCCTAAAGTTGTTTCCAGTATCTGCTCAACCAGACCAGTACATGAACCACATGAAGAAGAGGCTTTAGTATGTGCACGCACTTCATCCAGAGTAAACAAACCATTTTCAGTAATGGCAATAACCACTTCACCTTTAGTAACACCATTACAACCACAAATTTCAGTATCATCTGACATATTGGCAACCACATTGCCACCATGTCCAGAATCACCCAGATGTGCCTGACCAAATAATAATTGATCACGAATATCTGATACATTTGTTTGTTCACGCATCAGTTGAAAATACCATGCACCATCAATAGTATCGCCGTATAACACTGCACCAATAATTTTTTCGTCTTTAATAACTATTTTTTTATAAATGCCACGGGTTGCATCACGAACAACAATATCATCTGTTGTTTCATCTCCCATAAAGTCACCCGCAGAGAATAAATCAATGCCCGTTACTTTTAATTTTGTTGAGGTAACAGAACCTGTATAAAGACCAATTCCATATTCTGCTAAATGATTGGCACACACTTTTGCCATTTCGAATAGTGGCGCAACCAGACCATAAGTTAAACCACGATGTTGAACACATTCACCCATTGCATAAATTTTTGGATCAAATGTTTGTAATGTATCGTTAACAACAATACCGCGTTCACAATGCAAACCAATTTGTTTTGCCAGTTCAATATTGGGGCGAATACCCACCGCCATAACAACTAAATCTGTTTCTATTTCTGAACCATCTGCAAAAATAACTTTTTCAACTTTTCCATCACCTACAATTTCTTTTGTCGATGCTTTCATTCTAAACTTCATTCCCTGCTCTTCCAGCGAGTTTTTCAACATGCCACCAGAAACATCATCCATCTGACGTTCCATTAACCAGTCCATTAAATGAATAACAGTGACATCCATTCCCTGCTTGATTAAACCATTAGCCGCTTCAAGACCTAACAAACCACCACCAATAACAACAGCACGTTTTTTAGTTTTTGCAGTTGCCAGCATGGCATCAACATCATGAATATCACGGAAGCCGACTACACCAGAAAGATCATGCCCTGGCACAGGAATAATAAAAGAATCAGATCCTGTTGCCATTAATAAACGATCATATTCAACAACAGTGCCATCATCGCCTGTTACCGTGC
>CAZFUY010000011.1:0-35695 GCA_964522445.1 uncultured Thiotrichaceae bacterium
GCGCAGTCGAGGGATCTGGTATTATAAAGATCAAGATCCCTCGACTGCGCTCGGGGTGACATAAAAATATTAAAGTCTTGCACTAAAAGCGCATAGTTTTAACTAACGTATTGGGCCAACAAATCTATCAGTTAATGCCATTATCCTGGCCTGGCATTTATACTATCCCGTCGATCTTTGCCAGCACGACGGCCAAGCGCATCCCCAAACCTTACTGACGCTCTGCGATTCTGCTCTGCTCTACGCTCTTTGACGCGTTTTTCTTTGAATATATTATCGTTATTATTTATTGTCATTTATATGAACCTGTATATTGGTAGGTATTTAATACTTCTCCATATATAGCCCATCCATTAATCTAATGGAAATAAAGCAAATATCATGCCGTCATTAGTAGAGCCTAATATAACAGGCAATAACAACTTGTTTAAAATACCGTGGTAACTAAAGTGTAAAATATTCCATAAAAAACTATAAATAGCGGTTTTAAATTCTGACAAATTTTACAGTTTAATGACATTTGGTGAAATTTAAATTTTTGCAATTAAATTAATGAACAAACCCATGCTATCAAAATCCAGATCTGTTAAATCATCTGAAAAATCAGTGAAGTTATAACCTATTCCAAATTTAAAGTTTTTTCCAATATGACGATAAATACCCAGCAATGCCCCGCTTCGTTTATCTTGCGCATCAGGCAAATCAAGTAAACGCATTTCCATTAAGGCATCCCAACGATGAACAAAATGCCAGTCTGCACGCAAAACATACAAACTTGCTCTGCTATCAAAAAATTCCTGATTAACTCTATCAAGACTAAGCTGGCCTAATCGATAAGCATATTTACCACCTAAGCTCCAACGTTTGCTTATATCATATAAAGTATCAACTGCAAAAATATGACTCTTTTGAATAAATTCTATAGCCGTATTTGCAACGGTTACCTGCTCTGCTGTTGGCACATTGAAAAAATAGGTGTATTTAAATAATGTATTCCAGACATCATTTTTAACAGGGCGAAAACCATAACCAATAACAGCTTCTCTAAAATTTCCATCATAAAATTCACCGAGAGAACTATCACTTTCAGACCAGTTTAATTTGCCAACAAAACGCCAGTCCGGATTAATCTGATATTTAACAGTATTTTTTAACAGCCAGGTTATTCGCTCTGATTCTGTTGTATCTATCGCCTGTGTTGTATCATTTCTATATTCAATAGCCCCTGAATACTTCACATCACTGACACCATAACCAACATTTAAACCTGCTGCTGTACGATCTGTTTCTGCCGCTGTATTTTTATCTTTCAGTGTACCCATTTCCAGACTTGCGCCATAAGTCCAACGATCATTAGGAGCAATATCAACTCCCATAGCATGGGTTAAACCCGTGGGCACATCACCATGGGTATAACGTTCTTCCCCATAAATACTTACTGTGTCGGTATAACGGCTTTTAAACCCCCCCGTCATATTTCCCTGTCTTGAACGCACGCCATTATCTGTACGTTCATTTTTTAAAGCATAATTTAAATAAAGACTGGTGCGATCAGACATTAAATAATCTGTGCCTATTTTTGCACCTGTTCCTGTATTACCCGATGATAATTCACCTTCAACTTTAAAATCTTCGCTCACACGATAACTGCCACCACCACCTACACGGTTATTATCCTGTCGATTTCCTGTCGCATTTGCAGTCAGCTGAGCAAAGCTATAAGCACTCCAGTCTTCTCTGGAATCATAATTAGCCTCAAAGGCGATATCAAAACGATCACCCTGTTTCTGTGTGCCGGGTATAGTTATTGAATGGTCTGTACGCATATCCAGACGACTACCAAGCGATAGTCGCCAGTTATCATCCATCGCATAACTAACATCCGTATCAATAGATGCTGTTTCAAGGGATTGCTGTTGATCTTTTTTATCTAACTTAACATTCAGATCAATGTCATTAGTAATGGCCATATTCAGCGTGCCACCAAACTGATCAATATCAGTTGCCGTTAACTGACCCGGCGCTGAGAAGCCTGCCTGACGATTTTGAATATAAAAAGTTGCTGTACCTCTTGATCCTTCAAAGAAATCTTTTAATCGAGCACTGCTTTCAATTCTAAAAGCACTGGCTTTTATATCTGCACCTAAACCTGTATCAAATGAATCAAAAGTAAAACCGCCATCAGAAGAATCCAGCTCGGTATTACCTGTTCCTTTTGTACTGGCAAATTCCATCTTTACCCAGCTACCTGCATTTTTTCGGAAAGTTAAATCAATGCCATTTAAAGTACTTTCATTAGCCAATTCCTGTTGTTTATTTGTGGTAAAACCTAACTTCCAGTTATCATCAAACCAGTAATGCGCACGACTGCCCACTGAAACATCATTCAGATCATTAAAGCCCGGTGTGTATTCATAGCGCGCAACCAGATAAACAGGATGTCCACTAAATGAACCATTATCGACCAGTAAATTATCATTCGATATTGACGCCAGCGGTTCACTTAATAAAACTCTACCCTGAAGAAAATCAATATCATAATCAATTGCAGGTATTAAGTTTTTTACACCAACGACAAGTCCTGAATCTTTATCACGAATTTCTACACGTAAACGATCTGAGCCTGTAAGAATATCCTGATGTTTTAGAAAATAAAGTGAGCCACCTGTTGCCCGGAAATCTTCACGACCCGATATCGTTCCGGGTTCTGCGGCAAAACCATCTATCACTAATTTCTTTTCACCAAAACGGGTTGCATCATCACTTTCATAATGACCACTCAAACCATACAGACCACGATCAATGTGGGATAAATCTGTGTCAGTATATTCAACATTAAAATTTCCCCACAAACCATAGTTTTCATGTTTTCTTAACTTCACATAAAACTTACCGAGTGTGGGTGCTGTTTCTTCTACGGTACTGTCATCAGCAAATGTTGGATAAACATAATCAGGGTCAATACGCCTGAATAATGCATCGGGCGACTTATCCATAAAGTTGCTAAAAATATCATCCAGCGGTCCTTCCTGTGTATCTGCGCTGGCGGTTAATTCCCAGTCATCACCAAACTGACCATTAATATAAAATGCCAGACGACCATCAATACTTAAATCATTGTCATAATGCGTTTGATCATTGGTAACTAATTTAGCTGGACCATTGGTGCTATCTTTTGCAAAGGTAATATCTGCTATACCCACATAAAACCAGTCATCTTTTTCAAATTCCAGTTCACGTAAAAATAATTCACCATTGCCTTCCTTATCCAGCACGGCTACTTCAACATTGTGCATACCTTTAGGAAAAATTTCTTCACTGATAAATTTACCATTTTTATCAACAGGCACAGGCCGACCTGCAACCCATACTGTATGATTTTCAGGAATCTGATCGCCGTTGACCGTTACTGTACCGCCAGCAACAGGAATATTTTGAATTGATAATCTATTTTCACCATAAGCTACCCGCAGTTCTTTTTTAATATCCACTGTCTCATCAGGAATTTTTATTTCATCTACAAGCCAGATTAATTGCGGTTTTGTTTCATCAAAATTTCCTGCTTTATCATAAACACGCAATACATATTTTAATTCTATTGCAGGGGCTCGATAGGTTTCAAAATTAGCCTGCCATTTAGCCATCCCATCAGCATCAATAGCGACTATTTCTAATGGTTCATCGGTTGTTGCCTGTGATTCTTTAAACAGTCTTACTTCTGATCGTTCTATAAACTCAGGGTAGTTAGTATAAATTTTAAACTGAGCCTGATCCTCTAAGACCTCTGTATCTTTATTATCCTGATAACGTATTGTATCTGGCCATACTGAAATATTTAGTGCCGGCTTTAGCTTTAAATTATCAAACTTAAATTGAATGGATGCTTTTTCCAGCGCTACATCAGTACAACGTTGTAAATCTGCAATATTTTTATAAGGATCGTATATGGGCTGTCCATCAACTGTAATACGCATTAAATTTAATCCGTAAGGATTTTTTGGTTTTGCTTCCTGCGTAATATGAGTGACATCCAGACCCTCATCTTCTTCCAGAACAGCAAGTTCATCATACAAAACTTCTATTTCTACACGAGAATCATCAAGCTGAACAAAACCTGTACTCACCACATCATGTGAATGAACAAATCCCCTGCCTTCATATTCTATTTGTTTATCTTCAAGTTCCATTTGCTCTTTAATGGCTTCCATCGCTCGTCGCGCACGTGCTATAGATAAACCAATATCATCGCCATAAACCATCGCCGCACGACGATCCATTCGTTTATTGCTGGTATACCCTGTCAAACTCAAACGCACATTGGATTTATCTGAAATCTCATTCATTAAACGCTGGAGTCGGTCAGTTAAACCCGGCGGAATAACAGGTTTACCTTTACTAAAACGAATCGATTTAATGGGGCCTGTTGGTGGATCATAAGCAAGGGTAATAATTTCTGCCGACGCAGCTTCAGGACAGGCCTGTGCCTCAGCTGTGAATTCCTGAAAAGGATCATCGTGCCAGAATTCAACATCAACTCGCCGATTTAATGCACGCCCTTTCATATTATCATTTGACGCAACAGGCAATGATGAACCTTTGCCTGTGCTTCCAACTGACGCATAAGGTAATTTTAGAATTTCCTGTACAGCCAGCGCAACTCGTCTGGCTCGGGCTTTAGACAGGGCTTCATGAGTACCATAAATACGAGCCTGCCTGTCTTCTAATGGTAAATTATCTGTATGACCGACAAAACGAACCATTACATTTTGTTTATCATGAAGATTATCTAAAACTTCTTTTATCTGACGAATAAATTCAGGGGGGATTTCAGACTGCCCGTCTTCCATACGCAATGGGGTAATCAGGTTTCTTAAACGGGCACGTTTTGCATTGCCTTTTTTATAACTTAATTTACATACCGTTTCTTTGCGGCAGACTTTAATACGATTAAGTTTTTCTGCCGCTACAACAACTTCTTTATCAATAGCTGTTTCAGTTATTTCGTCATACCAGACCTGCACTTCTACTCGACGATTTTTTGATTTTCCTGCGACTGTTTTATTACTGGCAATTGGTTTTGAATCACCCGCCCCATCATAAGAAACTGCATCGGCTGGCAAATCTAATTCACGTTGAAAGAATTCTGCCGCAATTTCTGCACGCGCTTTTGACAAACCAACATTGTCACCGTATTTTGCTTTGGTCGCACCACCCAAAGGATCACTGTCGGTATGACCAATAAAATGTAATCGGACATTTGCCCTGTTCTTCATGCTTTCAAGAAGAGCGCGAAGTTTAGTTACAAACTCCTGAGGGATATCAGCCTGACCCGCTTTAAAACGAATAGGTTTTACAACATTATCCAGCTTGAATGTTTTGGCTGTTCTTTCCAGTACTTTCTTAATTTCTACCGTGTCATCTTGCTGCGGTCTAAAAAAAGTTTCATCCTGAATATAAAGATTAAACACCTCATTAGGCAGCATCTGTTTTTCAGTATTTTCACCAACAGGATATGAAGATAATGTCATCGGGGGGTATTCAGTTTTCCCTTCTGGATTATCTTTAAAATCAAGTATGCCTTCTGCATATACGGTTGACATGCTCAAACATAATAAAGCAATTTTACTCAGCAGGAGTTTCATTTAAACTCCTCTGATTTATCGGGTGGCGCACCACGACGCCAGAAAACTTCTGTTTCAATCTTTAATCGATAGCAGCAATTTAAACGTTGCCAGCGTTTAGCAATATGTTTTTTCATTGCTAATACACGTTGATGCACAAGCACTTCATCTTCTACATCCGCCAGATACGACAGGCGAAGAATAGACGCATCTTTCTGTAACTGCTCAATGAGCAGGTCTATTCTTGAAATCCATTGTGGGCGAACTTTGGTTGAGTTTTCTTTAAATACTGCATCAGCCATATCCAGCCTTACAACACGATGAATAGCTGCACCAAAATTAAATTTCAGCATCTTGCCTCGGGTGGTACGCATAACACGAGGATTCTCAGTTGTTAAACGATAACCCGTAGGCAATGAACGCTCATCAAGTTTTACAATAAAGTTTGAACCACGACTTTCATTAGGCACCATGGCACAGGTAATATGGAAACGACCAAATTCATCTGCTGTTATTTTCAGGCCTTTTGCCGTAATAACTCTGACACCCGGCAAACCTTTTTCACCTTTGTCCTGATAACCATTTAAATTCTTATCATCAAATACTTTACCGAGAACATCCGAGCAGTCAAAAGTGGGATCAGGCACAACTCGAACAGTGGCAGATGCTTCACCAGACGCTGAACCATTGCTGCGATTATTTAATACCTGCGCTCTGTTTATATATTCCCCTTCACCAACACCCGCACCGACAACCAGCAACAGACGAATTTTCACGGGTGAATTATTTAATGCACCATTGCTAATAATGCCAGTATCTAATTGCTGATCCTGCCACAATAATTCCAGAGTCGCCGGATTCATTTGCGGCTCAAATTTTGTCCATAATGAACTGCCGGAATAATTTATCTGTGCAGAATTTTCTACATATTTAAAACCTGCCGGGAAGCGATCAAAAATATTTAAATCAAATAATGGTGTTGCCTGTGGATTAGAAATAGTAATGGTATAAGGCACTAACTGACTTCGAGTTACGTTTACCATGGGAGATTTTTTGGATATAGCAACCAGATCAGCAATAACAGGATCGACAGGAATATGGTTATTAAATAATTCATCATCACCATTACTGGCATTTGATAAATTCAGTTTTAAATAATAATTAGTTAATGCAGATCTGGGTGTTTCACCAACAGGTGGCGATGCTGAAGTTTGCACTTCACATTCCAGCGTTGCTGCAACAGCATCGCTGGAACAGCCTGGCACATCAAAAGCAGGATCAGTTAAAGCAAGTGCAGGCGGAATAACTTCTGAAATAAAGTCTGTATTTGGGTCATTATCATCATCATAAAAATCACCCGCAGCTGGATATACACGAATAGTATAATCATCTGCCGAATCACACTGTCCTGGCTGACTGAAGTTTAATTCAAATTTATAAAAGCCTTCTGTAAGCGTGAGCTGATTCTGTTGTTGTGGGTCATTAAAGCAACTTGCGGGTACAGCATTACCTGTGCTATTTATTAACTCAAGCCTTATTCCTGCAACACCTGTTCTTAAAATAGAATCATAAACAACACCATTGGGCTGCAATGGCAAACTCATTCCCGGGGTATGAGAACCTGTGGCAACTTCAAAAAATGTAATTTGCTGGGGACCATTGCCGCCCAAAAATGGTGAAATAGCATTACCCAGTGATGCTGTATTACTGGCAGCACCCGGCGCAAGGAATCGCAGCGCATATTTAAGAACATCACCATCATTTGGAATCAAACCTAATATATTGTATTCACCACTTGCATTGGTAAATACTGAGTCAAGATAATCTCCTGTATTGATAGAACCACTACCAAAATAAACCTGAACTTCCCAGCCTTCAAAAACGTTTTCTGTTGTTTGATCAACATTATCAAAATCAACATCATGCCAGATTTTTCCTGACAGGTTGGCAACACCTGGCGCACCGCCCACGGCAATTGTGACTGACGCACATGCATCCACATTAGATAATCCACCATTACAAATTATCGGTGTGGTTGAATTAAGCGGCGCAAAGCTTTCTGCTCCCCAGTCGATAGCAACCGTATTAACTATATCCAGTCCCTGAATATCTACACCCGGTGTTGTATTAGCATCAATTTGTGCCAGATAACGAATAGTGAATTTATCACCCGGCTCAAAAACAAAACCTGAACCAGTGCCTCCATAGGCATCATCATAATTTACAATTAATCGACCAGCTGAAAAATTCACATTTGAATTAATCGCACCATTCAACCGAGCCGAACCTGCCACATAGGTTAGCAGGCCCGGTTTATTAATATCATCGATAACTTTTAAAACATCGGTTGATGTTGTATTTAAATTTATATCTGTTGATCCCGTATTTTCTACATGAATAAAGTATTCAAGTATTTGTCCGGGCTGCGCTGTACCACCACCGACAATAAACACATCTTTAGTAATGGATAATTGTTGTACACCACCCACAACAATGTCAGTTGCCTGATCACCGTTTGCATTATTGCCATCTGCATCGGTGAGTTCATCCGGGTATTCATTACTGCTAACAGTTCCCTGATTTGAAATAATTGTGCCCGCGGCTGTTCCTGCATCAACCGTCACATCAAATCTTATAACAACCGCCTGCCCCGCTGAAATAATGCCGTTACCTGCTGTTGGTAATGGTGGCACTAAATCAAGTGAACTAATATCCAGTCCTGTTGTAAGCGCTAATACACCCGCATCAGGTTGACCAACAGGTAGTAAAATATTATTTCCAAAAGCATCTAATGTATCGGTAACAATATTTAAAGTATCAGCGGTATAGGTTGTATTGGCAGGCACGGCATCTGTTAACACAACGCCTGTTGCTGGAATAATACCGGCATTATTTACCGTTATTGTGTAACGTAATGTTTCACCTGTATCAACCAGACCATCAAGATCAGTATCAATATGCTCAACCACTTTTTGTGCATCTAAAACAGCCACGCTACCAACAACATCACGCGTTGGGTCTCCCGCCAGTTTAGTATCTGGATCATCAGATAACTGCTCAGGGAATGGGCCACTACCTGCACCATCACCTCCTACAAATGCCTGATTTGAAATAACAGTGCCGTTTATAACATTCTCATTAACCATAACATTGAAGGTTACCGTTGCGACATTATCCGTTGAATTAAATGCCGCTCGCATATTTCCTGCGGTTGTATCTTCTGGTGCATTAATAATTAAACCATTTTCTACGGGCGACACGCCGGTTGATGGATCAGCAATTAATACGCCATTTAATGTCGTGGTGTTTGCAACATAAGATGTGTTGGCTGGAATCTGGTCTCGCAAATATGTATTGATAGAATTTTCAACACCAATATTTTTTGCTGTGATGGTATAGATTAAAATATCACCAGCATTCAGCACATTTAAGTCACCGCTGTTATCCTGCGATGTTTTCTTTACTTCAAATGTTGGCAAAGAACCGATAATGGTTTGTGTGGCATCTTCTGTTCCGGGGAACAGGGCATCATCACTCAGTAATGGCGAGAACCCAGCAAGGTTAACTAATGCCTGATTGAAAATAAGCGTGCCACCATCAATAACATTTTGTAACTGCACATCAAAGCTAATGGTTAAACTATCATTTGCACCACCTGCTACATCAAGATTTAAATTTCTGACATCCAGTAAACCCGCACCATTTGCACCACCGGTTATATTTGTATTACTTATATCCGCACCTGTCGGTACAACAATGTTAACCATTGAATCTGCATCAGAGCCGGCAACAAAATAACCCGGTGGGGTATTTAATCGATCCGGTTCATCCGTCAAACTAAAATTAGTTGCTGCAACCGAACCAATATTGGTAATCATAATGGTGTAACGCAAAACATCTTCAGGCTTAGCAAAATCACCTGGGCGGTCACGTGTTACATTGTAAACTTCTTTATCGATAATTAACTGTGGTGCAACGACAACGGTATCGTATACATCTTCATGATCCAGCACTAAAGGCGTACCCGGATTACCCGGATCAAAAATATCACTGTATGTTCTAATTTCACCTGTAGCGATACCATCGACAGTATCACCACTAAACCACTGCGTAGTTGCTGCAATATTTCTTAACGTACTACCATTAAAATTATCTGCATCGAGTGTTGCATCATAAGTAATAACCAGATGGTTACCGGGTTCAATGCGAGCAGCCTGACTTAACATGGTAAAAGTTAATGTGCAGGTTGGATCTGTAACGCCCGATAAAGATGTTGCTGGTGTAAGAGTCGAAGTAAAATCTGTAGCAAAAGTTAAAGTGCGTAATGTTGCCGCTGAGCTATCCTGTATTTCAGCAGTAAAATTATTGGGTGGCGTATCACACATGCCTCCCGGTGCAGGGTCAGGAATATGATCGGTAATGGTTAAATCATACGCATTACCTGTTCCGATATTTACCACATCCAGTGTAAAGGTTGCAGGTGTTGCAAATAGTATATTAGCCGGGCCAGTTTTCTGTAAGGTCATTGCTGTTGGACCCACGATGGTCATATCAGCTGTTGTCGCTGAACCACCTGAGCCCACACTGGCAATATTATTATCAATTCTATTAAACGTATAACTTGCAGTATTCTGATAAGTATCTCCAATTTCATTATTGGATGTATTTCGTAACTGCACGGTTAAATCAATAACAATCTGTTCACCACCGGGAATATCAATACCGCTGGCTATATCTTCAATAACAATATTTGTAGGCGTTCCTGTATTAACAGGTGTCCATGAACCACTGCCTGATACTTTTACAACATCGACAAAAATTAAATCCGTACCCAGCAATGCCAGGTTATCGAGATCATCCAGTATTTTTACATCGTACAAAAAGTTTGCCACAGGTATGCTGGGTACGGTAATACGATAGGTAAAAGGTTCGCCAATGGTTGCAATTGCAGGTGATGGATTTACTTTAACCAACGGGCTGGGAGCCGGTGTACTTAATGCGGCAGCCGAAACAATATTACTCGGCCCATATATTTCACGCACACCTGTGATTGCTCCCTGCGAAGGAATATTATCATCATCAAATGAGTAATAACGCAGCACCTGTGCTGTATTTACAATATTGGTTATACCCGAACCAATGCTTGAGTCGGCAGCAACCTGGTAGGTAATTATTAATGTATCACCCGGTGGAATTTCCTGATTAGCTGCACCGCTATCAAAATCCCAGCTTGCAACGCCTGTTGTCGCATTATAATTAACAGGCACACTGGTAAATGGAGTCGCCGATAACAAACTAACACTGATAACATTTAAATTACCGGGCACATTTCCATTTCTTAAACCTAAGGGAATAGTATCTTCAACGACTACATCATAAGCAGGTGATTCACCTGTGTTTTGAATTTGTATGGTGTAGGTAATAATTTCATCAGCAACAATAATGGTATCACCACCGGCAGGCGATACAGTTTTAGGAAGAACGGTCAGGTTCGGTTGTTTAATAACAATCGTTTCATTATCTGTTTCTGTTGCGGCAGCATTTGTATAAGTAAAGCCAATGCTATTCTGTAGATTTATACTGCTGGTCGGATTATTAAGTGGAGTTTGAACGCCATTTAAAACACGCGCTCGATAAATAATAATAAAATTATTATTACCTGTATTTGAACCCTGATTGGTTATATTTCCAATATTCCAGCTTACTGTTGTAGAACCTGTAACAGGATCACCAACAGCTGCCACATCTAAAATATTATTATGTGTAAAGGGAGACACATTATTATAAGGCGATGTTATATCACCATTTACGCTAACTAATCCCTCATAAATTAAACCCTGTGGCAGAGTATCTGTTAACACTACATTTTGTGACAGACCTTCCTGTAAACTAAGTGTAATTTGATAATCAACCACATCACCAATACGCACATCATTTGCAGCACTTAATGCAGGTGATGTATCTGTTAAACGAATTTTTGTAACTGTATTTGTATCAGGTGTTGTTGATGTAGTGACTATTGGACCACTGATATAATCATTAACACCACCTGAACCATCACGTTCAAATGCACTAACGCCATCAAGACTTGTCCATTGAACAATAGCTGAGTTAGTTAAATTATAATTTGCAATGACCGAATCAAGTACAAGAACGTTATAAGTCACTGTAACATTTGCAGTACCTTCTGGAATATCAATATTACTTCCAGTAGCTAAACTCCAGGTCATAATTTGTGCTGTGGTTACACCATCACCTCCATTTACACCTGGGTTTACAATTGTTCCAACACCGGCAGAAATAGTTGATGAGTTATTTACATAAAGTAAGCCCAGGCCTAAAGTATCTGTAATAGTAATATCATAAGCATTAGAAAAAGTTGCGCCGCCCGATGCTGACATAGTTAATGTATAACGCAAAATATCACCGGCATCAGGAGGATCTGTTACTAATTTTCCTGGTGTTATATTTTCAACAATTTTACTTTGTAAACTTATTTCTGGTTCAACAATAGAAATATTATTTGTCGGATTTGTTGAGTCATTACCACCAATAATTGCGCTACCACCCGAGCTGGCAGCAAAGGTATAACTTGTTGTGTTGCCAAAAGCTGAAGTGGATGAGTTTGTTGAAGCATTATTAGCAATACGAGCAAGCAGATCGATATAGGCCTGTTCTGTTGCTGGCAATCCTGCACCACCATTTGTAATACCTAAACGAATTTGTGTATTACTTAAATTATTAATATCCAGCACGCCCGCATAGGCATTTCCTGCTGACGTATCCAGTGTTGCGCTGTCATATTCAAGACTGGCTACAAAATCATCTGTAATTGCAACGTCAAATAACGGGCTAGGCATAACAGCACTGGGCACCAGCAAACGATATGAAACCTGCTGGCCTATCGTTGCTTCTGTGGGTGCTAATGGACTAAGCAGTGTTTTTTGTGGACCATTAATAGTTGAAAGGTTGTTCATATTAAACAACACAGGACCTACTAAAGAATATGTTTCTCTTTCTGCAGCATTAGCATCCGTATCTTTTAGAGAATGATATTCAGTAACCTGAAAACTATTATCCCAGCTTGTATTAAATACCGCAGGGTCTATCTGCACATCAAATTCAATAACAATACAGTTAGACGGTGTTGCACTAATATCATTTAAAGGTACGCCTGTAATAGAATTTCCAGCATCATCTGAAAAGTCAAAACGCATATTGCCGCCTGCTAAAATATAGCGATAATCATTGCCAACTCCTTCTGTTAGCAGTACACCATTGACATAAACATCTGGACTAGCTGCACCATTAACAGGCCCGGTAATAGTTGCAGGCAATAATTGAACAGGAATATTATCTTCAATAACAACATCATAGGCAGGCGCATTACCTGTATTGCAGGCGGACAGGCGGAAGTCCATAACATCACCGGCATTAACTGTTGTACCACTGGGCGTGCCATTTCTTCGAACTTTGCTTATCGATGAAAGATTAATTAATGGTTCAAGTGCGCTAATAGTTTCTGTATCTACTGGGCTTGCCGCAGCATTATTGGCATCTACATAATTTAGCGTTACCGTATTCAATAAAGAAGTTGATATATTTTGCGGCATAGTCAGTTCATCATTGACTACCTGCGCGGTGTAAACGATAACAAAATCATCATTTGCCGTATTATTATCAGCCGCATTCACAATACCTGCGGCATCACCCAGCGTCCAGGTAACAACTGTATTACCCGGTGCAGGATTAATAGTTAATACCGGCGCAACAATATCGGCATGTGTAAAATTACCTGCCGAACTATAGGGCACTGTTGTATCACCATTAACAGAAACAACGCCAACAAATTCCATACCATTGGGTAAGGTATCAACCAGTGTTATAAAATTAACCGCATCACCCTGAATAGTGCCTTCCTGTAAAGACAGGGTAATGGTGTATTCAACTGTATCGCCTATTCTTAACTGGGCATCATTAAGCGGTGCAAAGCTGTCACTATTATAGGTTTTAGTAACATTGATTAAATTAGGTGATGTTTGTGTTACAACAACAGGCCCCACACAATAATCATCCTGTGGTTGTATGGGTGAACAACTGGCTCCACCATTTCCTGTTCTTTCTAAAGCATTCACACTATCTAATGATGTCCAGTCAACAACAACACTATTTGTTAATTGCTGATCAGGTTCAACAGAATCCTGAACAATTACTCGGTAAGTAATAATTAAGTTACCACCCACTGCAATATCCAGACTATCATCACTATTGCCTCTTCCCCAGATCAATGGCCCGGCAGGTGAATTTAATGGCACAGGATCAAATGCAGAATATGTTGCGCCTGTAGCGGTTGGAACAAAACTAACATCACGTAACAAACCTGATGATAATGTATCAACAATATTTACATCATAGGCAATTGATGTGCCTGCATTATTAATGGTAATAATATATTCAAGTATATCGCCAGCATCAGGAGGGTCTGTTACTAATTTACCCGCCGTTACATTCGTTACTGTTTTTGTTACAGCCAGTACAGGTTCTGTAACAGTTATAATGGGCGTATTATCGGTTCTCGATTCTGAACCTCCGGTTTCAATATTGTTATACAACAGGGTTACTGTATTTTGTAAGGTGTCTCCAGCATCTGTGACCGTGTCATTATTTATACGTGCATAATATGTAATTGTTATTTGTGGATTAACCAGTGCAGCCGCTGAGTCATTCTCTGAAACTGTAACCACTGTTCCAATATTCCAGCTAACAGTTCCCGATGATTCATCAACAGGAAATGCATTAAATTCAGCTTCCGCTGGTGTATTACCATTAATGCTTGCAATATCCTGAAATGAATAAGTAATATCATAAGTGGCATCATTTTCTAACACATAACTTAAACCCGTCGCATTTAAATTATCTGAAATAGAAATACCATTTGTTATGCCTTCTGCTAAAGAAATAACAATTTCAAATTTCTTATGTTCTCCAATAGTGGGAGCTACACTAATTAATGGATCTGTTGCTGGATCAATATCATTTTTAACAATAGTTAATTCAGGCACAACAACTGAAGCCGTTGCAGTAGTGTTGTAATCATTAGGAGGATTAGCAGGTGTTGCAACACCTGTTAACGAACCATTACGCATGCCTAACACATTACCATCTGCTGCAATATTTCTTGCAGCAGCTGTATTGATATCAGCTAGTGCAGTTGTATCAGGCAATGAAGTCCATCTGGCTTCTATTGTGTTATCTAAAATTTCATGAGGTTGTACAACACCATCGACCTGAACCTGAAAAGTAAATGTTTTTGTTTGCCCGGGTGCAATTGCATTTGTGGAATTCCATACAAAGATGGGCTGATTAACGCCCAGCGTTACAACATCAACACTATCGGGTGGATCTGTGCCTGCTTCTGATGATGCCTGATAAGTCATATTTGTTGTTGTTAAATTATCAAGAATCTGCAAGTTATACGCAGTTGCAATGCCATTATTAGTAGCGGTTACAGTAATCGTTAAAATATCATTAGCATCGGCATTTACAACCGGTGCAAATGATTTTGTTACATTAATAACAGGCTCTCTTACAGTTATATCAACAGCCGCATAATTTAATGTAACGGTTGATAAAGTTTCATCCTGATAAGTTAAACGCGTTAGTGTTGCATCTGTGCTGCAGGCTGTTGGTGCTGCAACAGCAGCTGAACCTGTGCTACCACCATTGCGAATAACACAGCCTTCATCTGTTAAGCCATTGGTATTTTCAACTCGTGCTATAAAGCGTGCTCTAAAATCAAATAAAGTATTACCACTGGCCGTAGTTAATTCCTGATTTCCAAAATCCCACTGCACAACATCATTTGTTCCTGTTTGTGTACAGGTTGGAACAAAAGTACCACCGGGAAAGAAACCTGCAGCATTATAAGGTGCAATATCTAAATTTATTGTTTGTGCATCAACACAACGAATACCAGGCGGCAGTTCATCTCGAATAACAAAGCTTCTTAGATTTGCTACTGGAATCTGTGCATGCAGTTCATATAAAATTTCTTCACCAACAACAACATTTTGTGGTGTTGCTAATGTGCTATTTGAAACACTAATAATTTGTTTTGGTTGTGTTTGCAGTGGCAGCATGCGCACCTGAGCATTGGCATCTATCGCTGTATAAATACGCGCTCGTCCGACATCATTTGGTGCTACTGTTGCATTATTTAATTGCGGTGCATTCTGATTGCCAAAGTTTCCTTCAAGACTGTCATAAGTTGTGCTGACTGTATTTGTTAATAATTGAGCAGGTGCAATCGCATCATCAGGATTAACGCGATAGTATAATGTAATGCTTTGATTTGGTTCGACACGTTCAAGTGCAACACTGTGTGTATGGTCAATCTGTATTTCTGCTGGATTACCATTATCAATAATATTATCGCTAATGATTAAGGCTTCTCCTCCTTCGTCAACCACTCCATCACCATCATTATCAAGGTTGTCGTTATCAAAATCATTTACAAACATTAAGTCTGAAGCATCAAGTAAATCATTAATAATTACGTTATAGGCTGGCGCTCGCTGCACGCCACCACTGCTTTGCTGATTTTGAATAGTTATTCTGTAAACATAAGAATCCTGCGTGTCACCATCATTAGCTAAATCAACATAGTTACTACATACTGTACCAGTACTATTATTTTCTTCACCATTCAGGGTTTCATTACAAACCTGTTTAGTAATAATTAAATTAGGTTCTGTTACTGTTAACGAAACTTGACGAACTGATACATCAGGATAGCCAGGAATTGCAGAAGCATCATCAACAGAAACAGTTAGATTACCACTGACAGAATTAAAAATAGCATCAAACGAAGTTCTTGCCGTATTGGTGCTGCTAAGCGCATGTAGATTGGGGGTATTTGGCAGGACAACAGGGTATGACAAATCAACAGGATCATTTAATAAACGCGTCGTTATATCTACACGGAAAAACTCATCTTTTACAACTATGCCATTACCCGTCGCATTAAATGCCCAGTTTATATCGGTTTCATCTAAAGATGACGAACCAGAACCACCATTAATAACAACAGGTGAAATATTGACTGTATTATTAAAGTTGTGAGAAATATATCCCTGACCATTAGGTAAGTCATCAGTAACAATAACGTTCTCTACAGCAATTAAAGTAAAGCCTGGGGTTAAAAATCCAAACCAGCCACCTGACTCAATATGATAATTACAGTCTTCACCAATTTGCACTAATAAATCAGGTGTAGCAGGTGGCGGATTATTCTCTGTACACGTAGCCTGTGAAACTTTTGTTAAATTAAAACCCAGCACTCTTGAACGCACAGCATCCAGCGTGTAGTTGTTTGCTGTATTTGCGATAACAGATGTATCAACAGCAGGAAAGATTAATGGTGTTGCATCACTTAATGTAATTTCACCAACAACATCAGCACGGAATGTTAAGTCATCATCTGCAGCGGCGTTTGTATTTTTTATAACATCAAAGGTAAAGTTTTCTGTTACTCCTGGTGCAATAATTCCACGATCACAAATATATACAGCCGCAGTTGCAGGTATTGGCGCAGGATCATTCCAGGTTGCACGCGGCGGTGGATTTGTTGTTACCACACAACCAGCAGGTGCTGTATCTACGGTCATTGCCTGACCAAATGTTACAAAAACAAAATAATCATCTGCATCATGACCGCCATTATTGGTAACTGAAACATTTAACAACAGCGGGAAGCCGGGGTCATTGGTTAAAATAAACAACGCATCTGAAATAGCAACATCAAGATCTTCAGGGAATGCTGGAATAGCATTATTAGTGCTGGTAATTTGTGATGAATTAATCGGACTACAGATATCTGAAAAATTAACCACCACCTGATTAGTTAAAGTAAAGGTATTATCAGGGTCTGTATTATCCGCCACCACTTCAGGCGTTACATCAACATCAGCCACCAGGTCGTAACGAGTTGTATCAATAAGTACAACTCTAAACTGAATTGTTAATAAATCACCGTGGCGTAATAAATCATTATGTAACGGATCAGTTGCTGAACCTGTTCCCTGATTAGTGCTACTGGTTAACACAAAATGAGGCGATGTATTGTTTAACGGATTGGCGTTTTGGTTATCCCATGTAATGGTATCAACCATTCCCGGATAAGTGGCATTATCTAAAAAAGGATCAACCACTGCAGTGGGTGTAAATGTTGTATCAACGACATATTCAGCTGGCAGGTTATCAGTAAAATCAATACCATTAACTGAGCCACCGGTTAAGTTGGTAATCTGTATTGTTACCAGCCCTTTACTACCCACCGGTTGCACGCCATCAATGCCAGTTATGTTCTGCTGAACATTCATATTTCCCGGCACAACGGTTGTGCTTAAATCAGCTGTACTGGTTTCATTAAATGCAGGAACTACACCACCATTTGCAGCAGGCACGGTGATACCACCATCAGGTGAATCAATCTCACATCCCCATTCGATATTGACATCATTGCTCTGGTTGGCACAAAACTGACGAATTCTTCCTACATAAAAAAGAAAACCATTTCCACCTGCTGGAACATCAACAAATGTTGCAGACTCATCATTATCTGGATTACCAAATGGATCATCAACATTAAAATCAAGAATATTAATACCCAGAGGACTACCTGAAGCGACACAACCTGTTGGTGTAGGCCCTGTAGTATTACCCGCTGCATTAATCGCATTTGCTTCTGTATTACAGACCCAGTTTATATCCAGATTAAATCCAAGATTTCTGTCATCAATTAATAAATCCTGTAAATCAGCCAGCCCCGTATTTGCAACATCAACTCGCCAGATAATATCGTCATCAATATGACCATAAACAAAATTTCGATAAGTGCCCTGCCCGGCATCAATATTCCGTCCTAGTTTGGTAACCTGTGGAAGCGGTTGGCGAACAGGCAACTCATCAATAGAACTGGATGTTGTCTGACCAATACCACCACAAATTAATGTGTAATTTGATGTCGTCTGAATATCTCTATTAAGAACATTAACCAGATCTTCCTGATTAAGAGGTAATGCGCGCTGCACTCGATAAGAAACTGTAATGCTTCGTGGACTTGCAGCCTGTGGCAAAGTAATGCTGCTATTTAACTGGCCAAGCTCAGGAATAGCAACTGCATCCCAGGTTAACAAAGTGCCTGCAATACTCGGATTTCCTCTTGCTAAAAATGGCCCACCATCAATTGAAATTTGCGTTGAGTTATTAACATAACTTAATGTTGATGTTCCCAGATTCTCTTCTAAATTCATATTTATTAGAGAAACACCACCAACATTAGTCATTACAATTCTAACTTCACCCTGACCACATAATTCACAATAACTGTTAGTTAAATCATGAGTCAGTTGCAACATATTTGATAAATTAAAATCTACACTTGCAAAGTCACTACTGCTGACCGTTGTTCGCTCAATAGCTGATGCATCATTTACCAGCACGGGGCATGTTGTTGCTGTTGGATTAATAACAGCAGTTGCAGTAACCGTTACATCAACAATGACATTGGCGGGTAAATAATCAAATGTAAATTGATTGGATTGTGCTCCTGTTCCCTGAGTGGGTTGAGAAAATGACCCCGCAACGCCACTGAATGTAAATGCTGAAAAACCTAAGCCCGTTAAATTTGTACTTAAGACATCCGTAAAGACAGTATGAAATAAACCACCTGTGCCCACGTTTTGTATTTGGACTGAAAATGTTGCAGTACCACCATTTGCAACAATCGGTGTTAATGAAGTTTTGGTTAATAAAACATCCGCCGTGTTAACCTGAACTTGATGAGTAATAGATGCAGTTTGTTGAGATGCAGAAGAATTATCAATTTCATTGTAAACAACATTAAGCTGCACATCACGCAAACCAGGAACTGCAAATGGTGCAGCGTCATTGGTTGTTAAGCCAAGTACAAATTGATAACTGCAACCTGATGGTATGTTGCTATTACCAGCTATAGAAAAATCAATCACCGCCCCAGGGGAAGACTGGCTCAAAGAAATATTATTTAATGTTGAACAGGCTGCGGGCGTTAAAGATGTAACAGATACAGAATTAATAGCCGCAGGTAAACGAAATCCAGTGGGAACAATAATATTTAAATCAAAATCAAATGCAGTATCGGGGCCGGTATTAGTAAACGTAAAAGTAAAAGCATCACCTGTTGTATCTGTTACTTCAGCACCCAGCCCGGCATTTAATGCATTATTCCATGTTCCGGCAGAATCCATATAATTTTTGAAAGGCGCTGTATCAGCAGATGTAAATGATGTTAAAAAACTAAAATTAGATATCGCCAATGCATTTTCAACAGGCAATAAAAAAACGCTAACAGCAAATACACTACCTGCTATTAAACGTTTCCAGCGACACTTTGCTCCTGAGTGATGCATTAATTAATCTTCTTCTTTTGCCAGACCCAAAAATTCCCTCTTTTATCAATTAGTTAGAAAATCTATTATAGCTTCCCACCTGCATTTTTGATGTGATGTAGACCGCAATTCAGTTTCAGGGGCAATACCAAATCTGGTTGAAAATATTAGCAGGCTGGGCTTATCTATAAACTCAACTCCAGAAATCATTTATTTAAACACCCTTACGATGCAGGCAAGAAATCAATAGGATAAAGAATAGTAATTGCAGATACCCCTTCCTTGGCACCAAAATTAAATTTCTTCACTCGCTCAATAATTTTAGCCTCAAGCTCAGGTGCATCCATATCACTATTTTCCATTTTACAGAGTGAAACTTTTCCATCAGGTTCAATAGTGAGTCGTAAGATAACCTTACCCTGCAAGGTTGGATTTTTACGCAATTCACGATTATATATTCGATACAGAGCCGCCTTGTATCGATCAAATACAATTTGAATTTCTTCATCTGTACGCGAAGGACCAGGACCATCACTAAGCGGACGATCTTCTCCAAAGAAGTCACTACCAATAGAGCTTTCAACCCTTGAAAATTCTACATCTTCCAGACCTTTGCCTGCACCGCCTACATTTCGACTGAGCGATGCAGTATTAATACCACCACTTGCTCCCTCAATTTGTGCAGTAACCAGTGAGCGAGTTGTTGTTCTTGCTTTCTGACCTTTACGATTTATGCGTGCCTGAGAGCCAAGTTTTTTCTCAGCTTCATTGTCCATCAGGTCTGCAAAATTATCTTTAAAGGCCAGCAAACCAGATCGCTCTGCTTTCTTGCGTGCAATTTTAGATTTTTCAGTTTTTGGCTTAGGCACATCTTTACGAGGTTTTTTCTGCTCTTTCTTTTGTAAGGTTTGCTCTACTTTTGGAGGTGGCGGAGGCGGTTCTTTTTTAACAAGTAATTTAGCCAGACGTTCAGGAATTTCAACAATTTCTGAACGCTCTCGAACGGGTAAATCCCATAAAGGAATTAAATAGCCCAGAATAATACTGATAAGTAATGAAATTAATAAAATTTTTCTAAAACGTTTTTCATCTTCTCCCTGCACAGTCCATGGCATAACCATGGGCTTGAAAGGATGAACCGTCATTTCACGTTCTATAACAAATTCATTCTGGCGCTCTTCAGCTTTTTCATGAAGAATTAAGATTTCTTCATTAAGTATGCCTACCTGCGCAATAACACTTTGAATATCATCCTTAATTTTTTCACGATGTTTTTGAACACGGCGAACGTCTTCATCATAATTAATAACAAGATTATGAATGCGTAACTGGTTGTTTTTAGACTCTTCTTCGCTACATTCCTGTCCCCAGAATAAACCTGCACCACCCAGCTTATTTAGCTGATCAAGGCGATCACTAATTTCACTTAACAAAGCAAACTGCTGGCGATTAGTAAAAATATCATCCAGTTCAAGATCAACCGATTGCAGCTCATCTTCCAGCTCAATAATTCTTTTTTGGGCGGATTCAATCTGCTGATTGACTTTTGTCTGTTCTTTTATAGTGTTTACTGGATTCACTCTATAAATTCACTTAACTTTGAGATGCTTTCTGAATAACAGCCAGAGAAATTTTTCCATAACCAGCACTGGTACAACTGGACATAACTTTCTTTAACAATTTGAATGGTATAGTTTTATCTGCAAGCACCGTTACTTCTTTACTATCTGCAACAGTACGCGTACTAATACCAATAATATTCTTACGCAGCTCCAGTAATTTAACTTTAATTGGCTCAATAACCGATGACTTAAGTTCAATTGCTTCAGTTGTTGTTATAACTACTTTACCCATTACCATAATGTTTTCATTCGTTACCATAATAACCACGGTTTCTCGTGGCTTGGCTTCTACCACTGAAGCAGGTAATTCAATTTCTTTTGGTGACTCCATGACTTCACTTGCTGATGAATTAACCAGAAGAAAAAATACCAGAATAGTAAATACATCCATAAGTGACACAAGATTAAAACCGGGTGGCTTCTTTTTACTTCTTGCCATTCGTTTCATTCGACGCGAATCATGTCTCATGGCGCATCACCTATTGAAATGTCTGGAAAAAGAGCGATCTTCTGTAATTCTAATTCTTCACCCTGCTTTATTTCTGCACTTCTAACAGCATCCATAACTCGAACAAGATAGTCATATTCAATTTCAGATTCCATCAAGACTATTGCGTCTGTTTTATCTGGATAGTTTTTTTTAATTTTTAATAAATACTCAGATAGCTTCTGTAAATCATATTCATCATCTACTTTAGGGAAACGTGCAATAACTCGTCTGCCATTACCAATTTCCAGACCTTTTTCACGCACTATCACTTCTATGGTCAACTTAATTTTATTTGCCTGATTAGCGCCCGCAGATGTTGGTATATTTAATTCAAGAATAGTAATGCGAGAAAACACAGCCGTTATCAGAAGAAATGGAATTAACACCACCATTAAATTTAGAAATGTGGTGATATCAAGCTCTGGTGGCTCTTTAGGTTTACGAAAGCGTCTTCTAGCCATTTTTTGCAGCCATTGCAGCCTGACGTTTTGAGAACTCAGAAATTATATTCAGTGTTTTCACTGATGCCATTTCCAGACTATCAACAATTTCACCTGTTTTAGATGTCAGAATGGCATGCATTATGAGCAAGGGGATACCTGCCATCAGTCCAAACGCTGTGGTATTCATTGCTACAGAAATACTGGCTGATAATAAATCCGCTTTTTCAGCAGGGTTCGCATTAGCAACAGCAGTAAAGGCCTCGATCAAACCCATAATAGTACCCAGCAAACCAAGCAATGTAGAGATATTTGAAAACAGGGCAACATACGGTGTACGTTTTTCCAGCTGTGGAATAATTTCCATCATGCTTTCTTCCATCGCAATTTCAATATCATCCCTGCGTCTCACTGAACCCTGTCGCGCCAGGCCCATGTTTAACAATTTACTGATTGTTGAATCATCATCAGCAATTACTGCACGCGCTTCATCAAACTCACCTTCTTCTAACATCGGGTGCAATTGCGTCCACATTTTACTATTCACTCTACGCACTTTGCTCAGCTTTAAATAGCGCTCAATGGAGATTGCCAGACCGATGGAAAATACGATCAGTATTGGGTACATAAATGCACCACCAGTTTGGAAAAAACGTACTACTGTATGGATAAACTCCATCACCAACTCCTCAAATTTAAAATCTAAATTTTGTTTTTAGTTTAGGGTACCTCTATTAATTCTAAATGTGTCAGCTTGAGATCCAAAATTTGTTGTTTCAAGGCGCGAAACACAGCTAATAGTGAGCTATTGGCAAATTTTGGAATCAAGATGCACGTTTATGAATTAATAGAGATGCCCTTTATTACTTTGCATGACTTAATTCATAAAAATCCAGTTCACGCATAAACACTTCTTTATCTACAGGTTTCATGGTTTCATCTAGAAGACCTGTAGTTAAACTTGTCCTCACACCCACTTCAGAATTTTTCCAGGGAACAATATATAAAGATTTAGGCGCTTCCTTATTTCCTATAATAGATATTCCAGATAATTCTTTTACATTAGTCTGTTTTTTTTTATCGCCTGCAGAAACAGTTACTGCGGCAATCATTAATATAATGGCAAAAATAAATCTAAAAACATTCATATTTGACTCCTACTTTTATCACGCTATTTTCCTAACCGAACTTTTAAATCAGCAATCCATATTTTTAAATTCTTATCATCAGGCATATATCTCTGATATTCTTCAAATTGTTCCAGCGCACATTCAAAATCACGCATATATATATCACACAAAATACCCAGATTTTTTCTGGCGGGCAGATAATTAGGATGGACAGCCAGTGCATTGCTATACGCTTTTCTAGCATCATCAAATCGACCTGCTTTACGATATAGTAAGCCTAACTCATTATTTGCAATTGGATGACCCAGTTCCAGCCCAAGAGCCTTAAGCAGATTTTTTTCTGCCTGTTCATCTTTCCCTGTTCGAACATATGCAATAGCCAAATTAACAAACGGTGCAGGCAGGCGTTGCTCTTTTTCTATAACAACTTCAAGCAAATCTATCGCCTTATTATATTTTTTCTCTTTCAGCAAGACTAAAGCATTATTAAAATCATCCTGAACTTCTGACTCAATAAGAATCTCAGGTTTTTTATCAAATATCTCTTTTTTCTTTAGATGAACCTGATCTACCGCACATGAAGAAAGAGCTGATACACAAATCAGAGATATACATAATATAGTACATATTGGTGATATTAATATTCTCATACAACGCCAGTCTATCTTGACAGCTCCTGATTCATTGCCTGTTCTAATACACGTTTATCAGGCACAGATTTTATATTCTCTGGTAATAAAAACTCAACAAACTCACTCACTTCTTCAGGTTTTGCATAACGCGCTGGCATCAACCTGGATAGCTTTTCCAGACTCTTATCAATCCACTCGTTATATATATCTCTATTTAATAATTCCATATTTTTTTCATGAACTTTTATCGCCTTTTCTTCAAAAGGATAAACCTGTTCTTCAAGAGCCAGTTCATATTGCTCCATCTCCAGTTCATTGAGTTTGTCAGGGCGTTCTGAATTCATTAATGCACGGCTAAAGTGATAATAAATTTCAGCAATTTTATAAGTCGCCGCAGCAGTTACAATACCAACTTCATAATCAATAAGCTGGGTATACACGGCTATCGCCTTCTTCATTCGTTTTTTCTTTTTCTTCAGATTTTTCTTAAAGGGTTTAACCAGCTTTATATTTTTAAACCGTTTAAAACTTGTCTCTGCCAGCACCAGTGAAGCGTTTGCTGCAAGAAAACGTGTTCTATCAGTACGTTCTTTACCTGCTCTCAAATCCGCAGCCACAATAATCTGCAATTGTTTGGTGTATTTTTTATTATTTTTATTAAGCTTATATATATTTGCAATTTTCTGCCTTGTTTCCAGCGCAAATTCTACTGGTTTTGGGAAGTAACGCACATAACGGCTATAAACTAAAAGCGCCCGATTTTTATCATCTGCCTTTTCATATAACTCTGCTGCCTGCAAAAGCGCCTCTCGACGGAGTGAATCATCTTTCGTTTCTTTTTCTATACGTTCAAACTCAGCAGCAGCTAATAAATACTGGGCATTTTCTTTGTAAACTACTGCAAGTTTTTTAGTCACTTCCTTTAGCAACTTATGTTTTGGGTAACGCTTTCTAAATACCTCTAAAACCTCAGCTGCTTTTGACCAGTTTTTAAGCACTATCAAAGAGGCGGCAGCATCATATTCTGCGGCAGGTCGAATTTTTGATGTGGGTGTCACTATTGCCACGCGTAAAAAATGCTCTGCTGCTGCTTTATAATTAGCCAGTTTTCGTGATTGCTCACCCTGCTTATAAATAGAAGCAGCTAAATTCTCAATTAACTTACTACGGTTTTTATCTTTCCTGTCTGTCATTGCCAGAACCTGGCTATAGGCTTCTTCGGCTTCTTTATAATTTGTTAAATCAAAAGACGCATGAGCTACAACCAGCCAGGAAGAACGAATTAATTTTTTATCAGCATCTGGATAATTATTTAATACCTTACGTCCAGTTTTTACTGCTAATGTGTAATTTTTAAGTGAATAAATATCATCAGTAGCTGCAACAAGCACAATAGCTGCTTTTTTATGTGCTGGATAAATATCAGCAAACTTCAAAGAACTTCTAATAATCTCGCGTTTAACTAATACCCGCTCTGCCTGAGCTACTTTTTTTAAATACTCACGATAGGAGAATACAGCCGCATAACCTGCATCAGATGATTTATTATGTTTCGGATAATTATACGAGGTACGTTCATATGCAATGGCTGCATCACGGTAATCTTTATTTTCCAGAAACAATTCAGCCAGCTGAAAATTCATACCAGATGCCAGTTCATCTTCTGGAAATGATTCAAGAAAATTTCGATACCAGTGAATTGATTCTTTATAATTTTCCTGCTTAAACTTCCATAAACGCCTGTTCTGATAAAGTGAGTGATAATGATTAGCCAAATCAACCAGGTTTGATTTAAGAAATGCTAAAACTTCAGAATATTCATTGATATCAAAAAATGTCCAGAAAGTTGACCGCAAACCATATATGGTTGAAAAATTCTTTTTAGCATCAATAACCAGTTGTGGAAAACCACCTTTCAGATAAATTTCAATAACACGAATATTAAAATACGGTGATACTTTATTTATAGGATTACGTTTCACATAAGTATTATACGAAAGCGCCGCATCAGCATAACGGCGTTTATCAAGGTAATACTCGCCTAAATGGCTATAAACACTTGCTTCATAAGATCGATCACCATGCTTGTCAAAAAATTCAACAATAGAATTTGCACCACCCAGATATGAAAAACTTAAACTAATAACACGGTAGGTATCATCAATACGTTTTTTTTCAATATTGCTTTCAATATTATCAAAGTCAAAACCAATTGATATTTTATAATCCAGTAACGCTATAAATTTATTTAAAGCCTCCTCATATAACTCCTGTTTAAAAAACACCCAGCCCTGTTTATATAATGCAAGTTCATAAAATGCAGAGCCTATGCCTATACTGATAACAGCCTGATAAGCATCTTCTGCATCCAGAAATCTTTTTCTGGTAAAGAAATATTCTGCTCTTCTAAACTGAGCTTCATCAATATGTCTTGAATGAGGATACTCCTTAACTAAGCGATCTAATATCTTAACAGCCTCTTCTACTTTACCTATTTCTTCATAGGCTCGTGACAATTGATAAAGCACCTGATCATTGCGATCATACAGAGGATATTTTATTAACAGGCCTTTATAAAGTTCGATAGCTTCCAGAGAACCTGCTCTTAATAGATCTTCAGCAGCCTCAGCAGGCAAAACTGTTTTAAGCTGATTATCTGAAGCTTTAATTTTTTCTTCTTTTGTAGCACGTTTTTCAAACTCTTTTATCGACTCATCATCTATATCAGCAATGATATCTGCTTTTTTCTGGGCTGTTTTTGATTGAGCCTTATTCTTTTGACTATCATCAGAATCTGTTGCTAAAAGCACAGCTGCACTAGCTGTAGCTTCTTCTATTATTTCTGTAGAAGCAGGCACTGTAGTTTCAGTTGTCACAGCAGTGGTTTTCTTTGTAGCTGTTACTGTGTCGGTAACCAGACCATATTCCTTTTCAACTTTTAAATCAGCCAGTCGCCGAATAGCCTCAGGAGTCATTTCTGTTTCAGGTGTTTCTTCCAGAAAACGTTGATAACTTTCCATTGCCTTATCCAGGCTGCCTTCAATTTTTTCTTCCTTAATTTCTATTTTTACATCACGCAAACTGGCTAATGTTTCTTTTTTACCTGTTATTGAACAGGAAGAAAGCACTATGGGGAAAATTAAAAAAAGGGGCAACAGGTGTTTCATGGGATTTTATTTCCCTCCTGCTGTGCTTTGCTTGCACGGTCATAACTTTCTGCCAGTGCAAACCTGGCCTTAATCTGATATTCCTCCAGATGCTTACGCCGCTGCTCAAGTTCATTAATAGCTAAAGTTTCCAGCATTCGCCCCTGACGAGCCATAATACCTGTTACTTTTTCCTTTAACGCCTGCAACTTTATTCTAAAATGACGAATAGGAATTGAATAACCCTCATAGCTTTGTGTAGCTGCCTGACGTGTACGAACAAATGATTTATATGTAAAGTTAAGCTTATCAATTAACTCATCCAGCTGATAAAAATGCTGGTAAACCTCTGTTAGTCTTTTATTATAGTTTGAGTCAATATCCCAGGATAAAACACCTTTTAAACGTTTTATGCGATCTCTTACTTCCTGTGTTTTGTATTGGGGATTTGAGTCAAGATAAACATTAATTTTCATTAACACATCTAACGCTGTTCTCTCATTAGCCGTTGCAAGGTGTTCTGGGCGACGTGATACCAGCATGGTTTTTAATCGTTTATCAAGACGGTCACGCTGTTCTATTCGTAACTTAATACGTGAATCCAGTTTCTTAAACTGCTTTTCTATAACGGGCAATAAAGGTTCATAATAATGACGGCGTATTTCAATGACTTCTTCATAAACTCCAAGATTTACCAACCAGGTTAAAACATGCTTATGTAATTCAGCCAGGTCTTTATAATTTTTAAGTGATTCCTGAAAATCATGTGATGCCATTAACTGCATTATGTAATATGTTTCAGGCGCATCATCCAGATCTCTTAAATTAATTAACCAGTTTTTATCTTTCTTTGATTCTTCACGCAACATTGCAGAAAGAAACTTGCCTTCACGTATGCTCTTAATAGATTTATCAAGTTTTATGACTTCATCTCCAAAAACATCCATTGCATGGCCATACATAAGTGCCGCTTTACCATGCACATCAAGTTTGCCATAGGCATAGGGCACGGCAAGCATAGCTTCCTGAACAGATGCATTAGTAACATTACGTTTATGCAAAACACTCCAGGGAACTAACGCCTGACTAAAATCACCTAAGGAAACATAACTCCAGCCCAGCCCTAATAATGCTCGATTTGAAAAAGGCCCATCCATTCTTACTCTTTCCATATATTTTTGCGCCTGTTCTGGTGCTCCATTTTCAAGCATACGATAACCCAATGCTAAATTTGCTTTATCTCTTAATGCAAGCACTTCTCGGTTATCTATATTAGTTTTACCCAGCTTATCCAGTTGGCGTATACCTTCTTTTTCCTGATCATTTTGTATTAGCGCAATACCCAGGTTATAAGCAACAAAACCTTGCAGACTTTTTTCATCCTCTAGTGTTTCTAAAATTTTAACTGCTTTAGAAAAACCACCTGTTGCTATATAAACCTGAGAACGTAAAAACGCTTCATCTATGCGAATTTCTTCCGGGATCTCACCTTTTATTTTTTCTAAAACATCTAAAGCATTAACGGGTAAATTTTTCTGGAAATAAATGCGAGCTAAACGATAAGCAGCCTCATTGCGAATTGCCTGACTAACACTGCCTTCTAACACTGCTTTAATTGCACGACCTGCACGACGGTGCATGCGGTAAGACAATTCAAAATCACCAACAGAGAATTCTGCCTGATCAACATGGTAATGAAATGGATCAAGACCTGGCTCATCAAGTGAATAGAATTGCCCCAACTCTGTGTCCAGTTTTACAATGGCATTAAAAAAATCATCCTGAAAAGCAGAATATAAAGCTTCGCCAAAAAAGATATCCTTTAATTCAGGTTGTTTATTTTCTTCAGCGAAACACACTGCAGCGGAAAAAACACAGCTAATTAAAATAGTGTAAAAAAACTGTTTCATTATTTAATCTGGTTTTACCAGTCTTTAAAGCGAATATCCTGATTATCTGAGTCAGGATCAGCAATCTGGATTTCTACAAATTTTGGCCCAACTGCTTTATTAACTTTATAAGACGCACTGCGTTGATAATCTCCACCCGCTGATGCTTTGCCTATAAAACTAACTACCAGGTCATGATCACCTGTTTTAATATTGCCTGTATATATTCGCTGCACACCACCTTTATACAAAGCTTCCAGTTCACGGTAACTATATAAATGATGAGCGACCACTTTATTATTTAATTTGATCTGTATTGAATCCAGACGGAACTCATCTTCTTTATTTAAAGAGACAAAGAGTGATACCTGTGTATTTGATGGAAACAGGAGTTTTTCTTCTAAACGTGAAAGTTCAGACGTTAAGTCCAGAACATTTTTTTTTATATCCTGAACCTGTTCATCCAGCCCTTTAATCTGCTCACGATTCACATCCTCGGCAAGAGTAATTGATGCAAAAAATAGTAGGACTGCTGTAGTAAATATTCTTAATAATCTACACATATGGAATACCCGCAATAATAAGGCACTGATAATTTCTAATAAAATATAGCGGGCGATTAAACCCATTACCAAAAACAGAATTTGTGATTTCATCCATGAAACATATCCTATGAATATAGACTGTATAACCAGTGATTTACAGCACATGACAAAGAACTTTATTTAAAAAAGAGAGGTAATTGGCAGAATTAGAAAAAATCTGCCCGGGGTCAATTATTTAACTTTGAACTAATCAATCAGGCATCATAATCAGGCGTTCAGAAACAAAGAATAGCACTGGCAGAAAATGGACTAATAACTGATTATTTGGCTTAAATACTTTATTAATTTCCAATAAAAAAGGGGCTAAAAGCCCCTTTTTTCATATAAACACTCTAGAAACTAGGCAGCTTCAACAGCCTTCATACTTAAGCGAATACGCCCCTGACGGTCAATTTCAAGTACTTTAACCTTGATAACATCGCCTTCAGATAACTTGTCGCTTACATTTTCAACTCGTTCTTCACAGATTTGAGAGATATGAACCAGACCTTCCTTGTTTGGCAAAATGCGAACAAAAGCACCGAAATCCATAATCTTAATAACTGTTCCATCGTAAACCTTGCCAACTTCTGCTTCAGCTGTAATCTGCTCAATACGAACTTTAGCTGCTTCCGCTGCATTGAAATCATTTGAAGCAATTTTGATATTGCCATCATCATCGATATCAATAGAAACACCCGTTTCTTCAGTGATTGATCTAATAACTGCGCCACCCTTACCAATAACGTCACGAATCTTGTCTGGATTAATCGTCATCTTCAGGTAGCGAGGTGCATAATGAGACATTTCTGAACTTGGCTCTGAAATTACTTTATTCATTTCACCAAGAATAAATAGTCGGCCTGCCTTTGCCTGCTCTAATGCTTTTTCCATAATGTCTTTGGTGATACCCGTAATTTTAATATCCATTTGCAGCGCACTGATACCATTTGCTGTACCGGCTACTTTAAAGTCCATATCACCCAGATGATCTTCATCACCCAGAATGTCACTTAATACAGAATACTCATCACCTTCTTTAATCAGCCCCATCGCAATACCTGCTACGGGTGCTTTCAATGGAACACCTGCATCCATCAATGCTAAAGACGTACCACAAACCGAAGCCATAGAGCTTGATCCATTTGACTCAGTGATTTCAGACACGATACGAATGGAGTAGGGGAAGTCATCTTCTGATGGCATAACCGCCATTACGCCACGTTTTGCCAGTTTGCCATGACCAATTTCACGACGACCCGGTGTGCCGGTACGACCTGTTTCACCCACACTGTATGGAGGGAAGTTATAGTGCAGCATAAAGCCGTCTGTTCTCTCACCTTCAAGTGCATCAATCTTTTGTGCATCACGTGCTGTACCTAATGTAGTTACAACTAATGCCTGTGTTTCACCACGTGTAAATAAAGCAGAACCGTGAGTTCTTGGTAAAACGCCTGTACGAACGGTAATAGGACGAACATCATCGAGATTACGACCATCGATACGTTTTTCACCTGAGATGATACGACCACGAACAATGCTCTTTTCAACTTTACCAAACATATCTTTGATATCGCCAGCAGAGTAACCATCATCTGTTGCCAGTTTTTCAACGGCTGCAGCGCGTACTTTATCAACTGCCGCATAACGTTCTAATTTTTCAGAAATTTGATAGGCTGCTGTTAAATCAGCGGTTACCTCACCTGTTACAGTCGCCAGTAATGCCTGATCAATTTCTGGGGCAACCCATTCCATAGAAGGAGTATTTACTTCAGCTGCCAGCTCTTTAATTGCGTTAATTGCTACCTGGAATTGCTCATGACCAAACATCACTGCACCCAGCATCACATCTTCTGCCAGTTCACTGGCTTCAGACTCAACCATTAGAACCGCATCTTCTGTACCCGCTACAACCAGATCAAGATCGGACTCTTTTAACTGAGCGAATGTCGGGTTAAGGATATACTCACCGTCTTTGTAACCCACGCGAGCGCAACCAACAGGACCTGCAAAAGGTGCGCCTGAAATAGCAAGTGCCGCTGAAGCACCCAGCATCGCAGGCATATCAGGATCAATATCAGGATTTAATGAAACAACGGTTGCAATAACCTGTACTTCATTAGTAAAACCTTTAGGAAACAGCGGACGAATAGGACGGTCAATTAGACGACTGGTCAGAGTTTCTTTTTCTGATGGTCGACCTTCACGTTTAAAGAAGCTGCCTGGAATTTTACCTGCAGCGTATGAACGTTCCTGATAATTCACTGTGAGCGGGAAAAAGTCTCTTGGCTCTCCAGCTTTATTAACTACAGCAGAGACAAGTACAACAGTATCATCCATATTAACGATGACACAGCCAGATGCCTGGCGTGCGATTTCGCCGGTTTCAATGCTGACATTATGTTCGCCAAGCTTAAAAGATTTTTTAATTGCGGTCACAGGTTGTTCCCTATTTCAATTCGTTTATTAACAACGGTTTATTGTAACTATTCCAGCTTGCCTCAGTAGACTTCATATCGTGCGGAAAATGTGAGTTTACAAGCGTAAAGATCCATTTTCCAACAAAATATGGCGTTACACAGAGTAAGCTGAATAGTTACGATTTATTAACGACGCAAACCAAGACCACCAATTAAGTCTTTGTAACGTTGCTGGTTTTTAGTTTTCAGGTAATCAAGCAATTTACGACGCTGATTTACCATACGTAAAAGACCACGACGTGAATGATGGTCATGTTTGTGATCTTTAAAGTGATCTGTAAGCTGTGTAATACGGCCTGTTAACAACGCTACCTGAACTTCTGGAGAACCTGTGTCCCCTTCAGCCTGTGCGTATTTTGATACGATTTCTGCTTTTTCTGCAGCTGCTAATGACATAGCAATAACTCCCAACTCGATTTGGCTCAGTAAAAGAGCCGGGATTCTATCACGATTTATGCTGCTCACCAAAGCCTATAGAGGTTTTTTTCATAGAAAACGGGAAGAAAGACTCTAAGTTGAGGCTTTTGCACGAAGGGTCATTAAATTTCAATTTATATGATAAGAGCTTCGCACAAAAAAACACCCCATACAAAACATAATGAATACATGTTTGAGCACAATACCTTGTAGCTTTACTACCGTCTAAAGAGAGGCATATTAAGGGTTGATTTTACTAATATTTAGAGAGAATATAGAATAGGTTTTAATGTGTATTGGAAGAGCTCATTTAAGGTAATAATATTTCTATTTTCTTACTTCGCGACTTAATGCAAAGGAGAAACAAATGTCAATTATACGTTATTGTTTTATTCTTTTATTTAGTGTTTTTTTAATCCCTGAACACCCTGCTTTAGCCGATAGCAGGGGAAAAACGTCCATAATACGCCCCCTGCATCAGACAATAAAGAAACCTTCATCATCTTCTTTTTCTATGTACCCTCCGAATATATTAGGCCATTCAACAAATAGGGGTAGCAATCGGGGAACATTAAATAGCAAACTTAAAATCACTGGTAGAGATTTTATGCCTAACGCTTTTCAGGTTCGCCTTTCTTCTATTGATAATCGAGGTAAAAAGCATTCTACTAAACTTACCATTATTTCCCGCTCTAAAACACAAATTGTTGCACGACTCCCTTTTAAAAGAATAAGCGGCAAATTAATAGCTGGATATGGAACACCTAGAAGCGAAGTAGTGGTGTCACAAAATTTTATAGTACATGGCCAACCCAAAATAACCAGAATTACACCAAGAGTTTTTTATAAAGGAGCCAGGATCACCATCTCTGGCAGAGACCTCTACGATCTCAGTCCCTTAACCACATATTACCATGATGGAATCTCAGAAAAAATGATAGGTTTCGGCAGTTACCAGAAACTTTTAGTTATTAGTAACTGGAAGACACAATCAAGAAAAGCTCAATTTACCATACCACTTTCCTGTAACCCTAACTGTGGATATGGAGCAACACCTACTGCAGGACAATATATTCCTCATATAGATGCTCCTCTCTCTGGAAATTTATGGATCAAATCATCTTCTCAAAAGTTTGACACTTCAATTCACGTCTCTTATTTACCAGAAAACCCAGACAATACAGCGCGACTTAGCATTATTAAAAGCGAAGCACCTAAGTGGGGAAACAAGCCCGTCTCTTTTGTCTATGGCGGTTCTTTTATGAATAGAATCTCCATAAATGGTGCAGGTTTTAAGGGAAGCAAAGCATTTCTGAATCACAAACGCATAAATTTTAATTATTCCAGTAACGGGAAAAATGGCTGGGCAACCATTCCCTATGAAGCATCAAGTGGCAAGATCGTGCTTATAAAAAGCAAGGGCAGCCAGCGACAGGTGGCAAAAACCAGCTCATTCAGAGTTATCCCCTTTCCAAAGATCACAAGTCCCAGCAGAAAAATCGGGGTTTATCCCGGAAGAGAATTCTCTGTTCGAGGTTTTGATCTTAATTCTCCTGGAGATGTTAGTGGCTTGAGCTATTCATGGAAGCTAACTATTCCAGATAATAAATATTCATTACAGCTTATACGTAAACACTCTAGAGAGGCTGTACTTAAAATAGTTGCTCACCAGACACTTCCGGATCATTATTTTGACCAGAACCAACATAGAAACGGAATTGCTCTAGTTGCTACGGCAAATGGCGAACAAAAAGAATTGCGTCATTTTAATATTTATTTAAAAAGATAATGCATGGTAAGAAAAATCTCAACAAGTTATAATTAAGCAGAGTTGGCCTTAAAGTTCCGCCCATATAACCTGTTACAAATCAATCAAAATTCATCATTCGTTTAGGCGCAACTCGCCCCTGATCATCAATTTCACCCACACCTAAAAACTGATTTTCATTATAAATTCTAACTTTTCCATCAACTGGGGCCTTGGTTACCTGAACAGGCTGACCTAATTTTATGTAATAAGCACTATCGGCATCCAGTTTTACTTTTGGCCAGTCTATGATTCCACTGTCTATAGCAAGTAAAGATTTATCCATGGCATCATAACCCTGATCGACTAATTGTTCTAACTGATCTAAAGTCACCATTTCTCCTTTATATGGCCCAACAGTCAATCGCCTCAACTGGGTAATAAATGCACAACAATCTAAGGCCTCTGCGATATCTTCAGCCAGTGTTCTTACATAAGTGCCTTTTGAGCAGGTAACTTTGAATTCTATTTCACCCGCTTCAAAACTTAAAATTTTCAGACTATAAATGGTAACGGGGCGCGGTGGACGTTCAACTTCAATGCCCTGACGTGCAAGATCATATAAACGCTGGCCATCTTTTTTAAGTGCTGAGTACATAGGAGGTATTTGTTCTATATCACCCAGAAATTGAGGCAGAACTTTTTCTATATCTTTTTGTGTAATATGCTCAAAAGGCAATGTCTGTACAACATCACCTTCTGCATCGGCAGTCGTCGTTTTGCGGCCTAACTGACATTTAAACTGATACGTTTTATCAGCATCTAACAAAAAAGCTGAGGTTTTTGTCGCCTCGCCTAAACAAATTGGAAGCATGCCTGTTGCTAACGGATCAAGACTCCCCGTGTGGCCTGCTTTGCGTGCATCAAATAAACGTTTTACTTTTTGCAGGGCACGGTTAGATGATATATCGAGTGGTTTATCTAATAACAATACGCCGTGAACAGGACGGCCTTTATTTTTTTTTCGGGACATAAAAATTAAAACCTGAAAATATTTTTATCACAGAG
>CAZFUY010000011.1:35795-37996 GCA_964522445.1 uncultured Thiotrichaceae bacterium
TCACAGAGAAAAATTATTAGATAACTGATATTGGAAAGCACCAGATCCTTCGGCTGCGCTCAGGATGACAAAGAAAAAATTTCTATATACACCGTGGTAAAAAGTCATTCTTCTGGAATATCTGAATCAGCATCCGTTGATCTGGCTTTGGCAATTAACGCATCCATTGATGTGCCACGCTCAAGACTACTGTCATAGATAAATTTTAATGACGGAACAATACGAGAACGAATACGACGGGATAACTGACGGCGTAAAAAACCAGCCGCATTAGATAATGCCTGCTGCGTTTCCTTGTGTTTTTTATCATCCATTACAGTAAAGTAAATCACCGCATTACTTAAGTCTCTACTCACTTTTACAGCAGTGAAAGACACCCAGCTTACACGCGGATCTCTTATTTCATCGCGAATGAGTTCAGACAATTCGCGACGAATCTGTTCCGCCATGCGTTGTGAGCGTGAAAATTCTTTTGGCATAAAAGCTAACCTACAACTAAAGCGTACGCTCTACCTGAACACGTTCAAAGACTTCGATCTGATCACCCACTTTAACATCATTGTAGTTTTTAACACCAATACCACATTCAGTACCACTGCGCACATCATCAACATCATCTTTAAATCGACGTAATGATTCCAGCTCACCTTCGTATATAACAACATTATCTCGTAATACACGAATGGGTTGACTACGCTTAATAACACCTTCAGTAACAATGGAGCCAGCAATTAAACCAAACTTGGGCGATTTGAAAATATCTTTAACTTCAGCCAGGCCAATAATATCTTCTCTAAACTCTGGAGCTAACATACCCGTTAATGATCGTTTCACTTCATCAATCAAATCATAAATTACGCTGTAATAATGTAAGTCTACGCCTCGTTCTGCAACAGATTTTCGAGCTGCCGCATCAGCACGCACATTAAAACCAAGTACGATTGCATTTGAAGCTGCAGCCAAACTGATATCCGTATCATTGATACCACCCACGCCACTGCCAACAATAACCACATCTATTTCTTCATGATTTGCGGCAAGTTTTAATAGCGATTCTCGAATAGCTTCAAGGCTGCCCTGTACGTCTGCTTTTAATAATACATTAAGTACTTTAACTTCATCTTTGCCCATATTGGCAAACATGGATTCAAGCTTGGCCTGCTGCTGAGCGGCAAGCCTTACATTACGATCTTTATCGTGACGCATTTCTGCTAACTCACGTGCAGAACGCTCATCTTTCATAACCTGAGTTGGATCACCGGCTGATGGTGTACCTGATAAACCTAAAACAACAACAGGGATAGATGGCCCTGCTTCAGAAATCTGCTGACCATTTTCATCAAACATGACACGAACACGACCATATTCCTGACCAGCTAATAAGATATCACCTTTTTTCAGGCAGCCTTCCTGCACCAGAACTGTCGCTGTTACACCTCGGCCTTTATCCAGAGATGCTTCAATCACAAGACCTTTAGCAGGACCTGTTGCCGGCGCACCTAATTCCATAACTTCTGCTGTTAAGTTAATTGCTTCTAACAGCTCATCAATACCCTGACCTGTTTTTGCAGAAACATTAACAAATATATTTTCACCACCCCAGTCTTCTGGAATAACATCATGATTACCCAGTTCAGTTTTTACTCGATCAGGGTCGGCTTCTTCTTTATCCATTTTATTAACGGCAACAATCAATGGAACACCCGCCGCTTTAGAATGCTGAACCGCTTCAATGGTTTGTGGCATAACACCGTCATCAGCGGCAACAACCAGAATAACAATATCCGTTGCCTGCGCACCACGTGCTCGCATAGAAGTAAATGCAGCATGGCCTGGTGTGTCGAGGAAAGTAATAACACCGTTTTCAGTTTCTACATGATACGCACCAATGTGCTGTGTAATACCACCGGCTTCACCCGCTGCAACTTTTGCTTCACGAATATAATCGAGCAATGAAGTTTTACCATGATCAACATGCCCCATAATTGTTACAACAGGGGGACGATATGTCGCTTCAATTTCACTTGCCTGAGCCGTCTCAAGTAAAACATTTTCGCGATCATCTTCGCTCAATGAGATGGCTTTATGACCACATTCTTCAACAACCAGTATCGCAGTGTCCTGATCAATAACCTGATTGATGGTTGCCATAACACCCATCTTCATCATGATTTTAATAAGCTCACCTGATTTCATATTCA
>CAZFUY010000011.1:38096-41266 GCA_964522445.1 uncultured Thiotrichaceae bacterium
TTCAGGTATAGAAATCTCATGAACAACGGGTGCTACCGGTTTTTCAAAAGCATGTTTGGATACTGAATCAGCAGTTGCTCTTTGTTTTCTTGATGTTTTCTTCTTACGACCTGATTTCCCAGAAGCCACATGAATTTCTTTACGCCCATAACGGGTGTCAGACTTATCATGTTTTTTGCCTTTTTTAGCTTTAGCTGCATCTTTAGAAGGCTCAGCTTCTTTTTTATTAGCTGATTCTTTCTCAGCTTTAAATCGTGCTTCTGCTTCAGCTTTTACTTTGGCTTCTGCTTCAGCTTTGGCTTTTTCTTCTGCTTCTAATTTGGCTTTTTCTTCTGCTTCTAATTTTTCTTTAGCCGCCTGCTCTGCTTTAAGACGTGACTCCTGATCCGCTTTTTCACGATCAAGATCTCTTTGTTCTTTTTCCGCCATTAAACGATCAAGCTCAACCTTTTCATCACTGACATCAGCTTCACTTAGTTTTACGTAAGTACGTTTTTTGCGTACTTCAACATTAACCGTTTTACGATTACTACCCGACAACTTGAGTTCGGATGTCGTTTTACGTTTTAATGTAATCTTCTGCTTAACTTTTGCTTCGCCTTCGCCACCTGAGCTTTTACCATGGCTATTACGCAGGAAATCCAGCAGCTTCATTTTTTCATCATCGCTCACCAGCGAATCTGCATTTTCAGCGACGAGTCCTGCTTCTTTTAATTGCTCCAGTAATTTTTCTACCGGGGCTCCAACAACTTCCGCGAGTTGTTTGACCGTTACATCAGACATATCTCTTCTCCTCCCCCCAGTTATTGGCCAACCTGGTTTGTATCATTCGTTTCATTCTCAAACCAGGGTGCTCGTGCTGTCATAATCAGTTTCGCTGCACGCTCATCTGTCATACCTTCAATTTCAAGCAGTTCATCAACCGCCTGCTCTGCAAGATCTTCCATTGTGCAGATTCTTTTTTCTGCCAGTTTATAGGCCAGATCATTATCCATGCCATCCATTTCAAGTAAATCCTGTTGAGGCTCTGCAATGCTTTCTTCTGTTGAGATCGCTTTTGTTAACAATGCATCCCTTGCACGACCCCGTAATTCATCAACAATGTCTTCATCAAATTCTTCAATATCCAGCATTTCCTGCTCTGGCACATAGGCCACTTCTTCAATGCTTGAGAAACCTTCTGCTACCAGAATAGCCGCAACTTCTTCATCCACATCCAGCTGCTCCATAAGCATAGTAACCAGCTCTTTAGTTTCAGTTTCAGCTTTAGAGTCCATATCTGTTGAACTCATAATATTCAGTTCCCAACCTGTCAACTGACTGGCCATACGAATATTCTGACCACCGCGACCAATGGCCTGTGAAAGTTTTTCATCTTCAACAGCTATATCCATCGTATGCTTATCTTCATCAACAACAATAGATACCACTTCAGCGGGTGACATTGCATTGATAACAAACTGTGCCGGTGATTCATCCCAGAGGATAATATCAACGCGCTCTCCAGCCAGTTCATTAGATACCGACTGCACACGTGAGCCACGCATGCCGACACATGCACCCACTGGATCCATGCGAGCATCATTTGATTTAACTGCAATTTTGGCACGAGCACCTGGATCACGCGCACCACTGACTATTTCGATTAGATCCTGACCCACTTCAGGTACTTCGATTTTAAATAATTCAACCAGAAATTCTGGTGCTGTACGACTCACAAATAACTGTGGACCACGATTTTCTGCGCGTACTTCTTTTAGATAGCCACGTAAGCGATCACCCGGACGCACAGCCTCACGAGGAATCATTTCTTCTCGTGGAATAAAGGCTTCTACATTATCGCCCAGATCAATATAGGCATTGCCACGTTCTACACGTTTAACCGTACCCATAACAAGTTCGCCCACTCTATCCTGAAAGGCTTCAATAATACGAGCGCGTTCAGCTTCACGTACTTTTTGAACAATAACCTGTTTAGCGGTTTGTGCTGCGATTCGGCCAAATTCAACAGAATCGATGGGTTCTTCTACAAAACCACCTAATTCAATATCGGGATCATCAATTTGAGCGGCTTCTAATGTAATCTGGCGCAGAGGATATTCCAGACCGCCTTCTTCTAATTCTTCAGCCACTTCCCACTGACGAAAAGTATCATAATCACCTGTCTCACGATCAATTTGTACACGAGCCGCAATATCTTTACCCTGTTTTTTACGGGTCGCTGTCGCCAGAGCTGCTTCTATAGCTCCAAAAATAACGTCCTTATCAACGTTTTTCTCATTCGAAACAGCGTCGACCACATATAGAATTTCTTTATTCATGTCCGGCTCCACTCATGTACATAATTAAACTTTATATCCAGTATTTTTAATCTATTTTTTATCATCCCTCGGCTACGCCCGGGATAACAAACACTTTAAAACTTCGGCACTAGTCGTGCTTTCTCAATACCACCAAAAGGCAGATATTCAGTCTCACCATCAATTTCAACTAATACATCATTATCTTTCAGGCCTAATAATTTACCTGTAAAATTACGCTGTCCCTCAAGGGTTGGCATAGATAATTTTATTTTTACCATCTCACCGCTAAAACGCTCAAAATCGTCCGCTTTTCTTAACGGACGATCTAGCCCCGGAGATGATATTTCCAGATTAAAATGCCCGGGAACAGGATCTTCTACATCCAGCATGGCACTTATTTGACGACTTACCGCTGTGCAATCTTCTACCTGAATGCCATTTTCATGATCAATGTATATTCTTAACAGGCCATTTTGTGGGTGTGGCCTAAATTCTATATCGACCACCTCATAACCCAGACCCTCAACTACAGGTTCTATTAAAGACCAGAGATCACTTGCTTGTTTACCTGCCATTTGTCCCGGCACAACCTCATATTATTTATGCTCACACAAAAAAAGGGCATAATGCCCTTTATCCTGCATCCCTCCACCACTACAGAGTGGCTGGAACAGAAAGGCCTCGTAATAACGAGGCCTTTCAAAATTTGGTAGCGGGCGAGATTTTAACCTACGACCTTCCCATGGGATATAAACCATGAGACCGACTACTCGTCGGGTTCATAAACCGAAGCCCCTTGCGGAACTAACCAATTATGAACCTGATATAAATTTGGTAGCGGGGGCAGGATTTGAACCTACGACCTTC
>CAZFUY010000012.1:0-1736 GCA_964522445.1 uncultured Thiotrichaceae bacterium
AAAGCAGTGAAATTTTAGTCATTTTTACTCGTGAATATATCGTGCAAAGGTCTCTTAATATTTATTTTTCTAAATTTTAATGACAATGACAGAAATCCATAACCTGCTCAAAACGAATCTTCGCCTGTTCGGCGCCAATTAACTTTATAATCTTATCCAGATCTGGCCCATGTAAAACACCTGTTAATGCAATACGCACCGGCATAAATAAGGCATTATCTTTAGCGCTGGTTTTTTCCTGTATATGATTTATAAAATAGTCATAATCCTCGCCATGTTGTTCAATAGCTTCTACGGCTGCCTGATAAAAATCATGGCCCGCCTCACAGACAACAACCCGACCTTCATCACCATGAGTTAAATCATCTGTACACAAACATTTAGCCCAGAACAATGCTTCATCGGCTGACTTTAAACAGGGTTTTACTGTTTCAATAAATAAAATTTTCTTTTCATCCGTTACAAGTTGATGAACCTGCTCACCCATTAATTCCCAGAGTTTATTATTATCTAGCTCTTGCATGATCTTCACCGCGTCATTTGATAAGAGAATATTAGCAAAATTCACGGTACAATTGTTTTCTTTTTCTCAGGGAAAATACCAACGATGATTAAGGTTTTATTTATTTGCATGGGCAATATCTGTCGCTCACCTACAGCCGAAGGTATTTTTCGTCACGCTGTAAATCAGGCCGATTTAGCTGATCAAATTTTTATAGATTCAGCAGGTACACATGCTTACCATGTAGGCAATCCACCTGATCAACGCGCGCAGGCTGCCGCAATTAAACGAAAAATAGACTTAAGCTCACAAAGAGCACGAAAAGTTGAAACAGATGATTTTGAAGAATTTGATTATATTTTAGCAATGGATCATAGCAACTATTCTGACCTGCAATATATTTGCCCCAATGGACATGAAGATCGACTTTCCTTATTTCTTGATTTTGCTAACAACTCCAGCGAACAGGAAGTACCTGATCCTTACTATGGCGAAGGCCAGGGATTTGAGCATGTGCTCGATTTAGTTGAAGATGCGGCTAATGGATTGCTAGCCAGTATTAAAGATAAGCACAGGATTTAGAACTATATGTAGGAGCGGCTTTAGCCGCGATAGCTTTTACACTAGCAGCTCTATCGCGGCTAAAGCCGCTCCTACAAAAAACCGGGGGTACTTCTGATTAAGCCTGATTAGAGTATCCCTAACTGTTTCCCTTGTCTTTATTGCCTTCATATTTATCAACCACTGCCTGAGCAATTGGCTTTGGCTTTTCCTGAGCCGATGCAGGTTTGGACGTAGCACCATCTGTTGGAAACTCCCACGGCTTACGCGCTTCAGATTTCTTTGCCTGTGGCGGTTTTGCTTCAGGTTTTTTCTCAACTGTTTTGGCTGCTGGAGCTTTACCAGGCTTTTTATCTACAGTGTTCTGTACTGAATTTTTAGGCGCTTCAACTTTTGGCTGTGGTGTCTGACTTACAGGTTTTTTATCCACTGGCTTTAAATCTACGGACACTTTCTTTTCAACGGGCTTAGTCGGCGCTGACTTATTCTCTGAAACCGTCTGCTGCTGAACCGATGTGTTTGTTTGTGTATTTGCAGAAACATTCTGAGAGTTATCTTTTGCTGAACTCTGGCTTTGTGGATTCTGCGTTTTACTTTCCTGTTGCACACTCTCAGTAGATGATTTCTGCTGATTCTGGTTTTCCTGATTATCCTGATTATCCTGATTATCCTG